>CAIQND010000730.1 GCA_903873045.1 uncultured Methylococcaceae bacterium
ATTTCAACCAGGGCATCGGGTTCAAATGTTAGCTCTACACCTTCGTAGGCAAACAATTGTTGATATTGGCGAACCAAGGCATTTTTGGGTTCGGTTAACACTTTAATCAACGCGTCTATATCCAGAGGTTCCAGCGGTGCCAACACCGGAAAACGGCCAATAAATTCGGGAATCAAGCCAAATTTACGTAAGTCGCTGGGTTGTGTGGCGTTAAGCAGGGCTTCCAGTGCGGGTTTATCAGCCGGATCATTGACTTCAGCATGGAAACCGATAGCAGAATTGGTTGGCACCAAGCGTTTTTCAACGTATTTTTCCAGCCCTGGAAATGAACCACCGGCAATAAACAGAATATTGCGGGTATCAATAGTCGTTTCGCCATCCTTGTTGCGACCTTTTCCGGACACTTTAACGTGAGAGCCTTCGACTAAGCGCAATAAGGCTTGTTGGACACCTTCGCCGGAGACATCACGCGTGCCGGTTTGTTGTTCCGGACTGCGGGCAATTTTGTCCACTTCATCCAAATACACAATACCCCATTCGGCATTGGCTAAATTGCCTTCGGCAACATCCAGTAACCTGACCAGAATATTTTCAACATCATCTCCCACGTAACCGGCTTGGGTCAGGGTTGTTGCATCGGCAATGACAAAAGGAACGCCAACAATTTTAGCCAAGGTACTGGCTAATAAGGTCTTGCCGGTACCGGACGGGCCAATCAACAGAATGTTGGATTTACCGATTTCCACATCTTTATCAAACACACCCAGTCCGGCATCACCGCTTTCATGTTTGAGTCGTTTATAATGATTATAAACAGCAACTGCCAGGATTTCTTTCGCCAAATCCTGGCCAATAATGTATTGATCAAGATATTCTTTTATTTTTGCCGGAATAGGCAACGGCCCCTGCATTTCAGAGAGTTCTTTTTTCCGGCTCCAATTACTGACAACCTGATTGGCCAACAGCACGCACTCGCCACAAATGTAACCATCACTACCCGCAATCAAAGGTACGGCAGGGGATTGAGCTATACCGCAAAAGGAACAGTGTTTGATTTCTTTATCGCTCATGGATAACTCCTTAAGGTTGCAGGGATAACTGATGTTATGCCTTGTGAAAAAATGGCTATTACTCGTTGCTCCAGTTTTTTAGCTTGACTGGGGCAATCCCGGATAAATCAAGATGTTTTCGTTAGTCGCGACGTGGGTGTCGCTCCCACGGTGGGAGCGACGCCTACGTCGCGACTATAGTTCGTCAGTCAGATAAACTCGCCAACCAGGCACGCTGGCACGTTCGCCGCGAACGATCACTCATTATCTGGCGTATTTTGGGTGTCGCCTTTTGCAGCGATAAGGTTTCCGCTTTTTGTATTTGTTTGCACAAAACAAGATGAAAACCTATTTCCGATTCGACAATCTTACTCACTTCGCCTACTTTTATGCTAAAAAGCACTGCGTCGATTTCCGGATAAAGTTTGCCTCGTGGCACCCAGCCCAACACACCGCCTTGCAGTGCAGTTGGACATTCAGAA
>CAIQND010000731.1 GCA_903873045.1 uncultured Methylococcaceae bacterium
AATATTGCTGGGGGAGAGCAGTGCGGCATTAAGCGCGATGGGCGATTGTTTGAAAGGAATATTCATCGGTCAGTGATTGTTTTAAGTGTAGGTGGCAATTATACCATTATTAGCTGGCGTTTTCGGACAGCCTCCTAGGTCATAAATGTAATAACGAAAGACCCCGTTTTTCTATGACCCCGTTTTTCAAAGACTTGACCCCGTTTTTCCCATCGATTTTTCAATCGAGTCTGACCCCATCGATTGCTGAACTGCACGATTAGCCCAGTTAAAGGGTAAAAAGTTGTGAAGCACATGTGAAAGACATAACAACAACCAGTCAATAATTGTTATACCGCTGGGAGCCAAAACCGATGCTGCATGAGAACCCGGTATAAGTATACTTGATACTAAAACACCCACTGCCGGTAGAAAAGCAATAATTACCGCAACACACGGACGCAATAGTTGTGTCAATCGTTGTGGATGCGTGTGAAGCCAAGTCAGTACAATGAGAAAGGGAACACTTGGATATGTATATTCTACAGTGAAGAATGAAAGGCTAAGTAGTATAGCCCCTATAATAGCTTGCCAGATCGTCCCCTTTGGCTCTGCGCAGCGAAGAATCAGGCTTGAGCCAAAAAAGAATAACGCTATACCAAATAAATGGGGGCCATATACGATCACATCGGTCATACAATCAGAAGTTGCTGTCACCATTAAACATCCCGCCATTAATGGAAAAATAGCTGACTGTGACCAAATTACCCTAGCCAGACGGGCAATAGCGATTCCATTTAACAGCCAAGCAATCACATAAAATATCTGTAAAAATTTACCGGGCGACAAAAACTGTATAGACAAAACAAATGGCCAGAAAACTAACGAACGGGTAACACCATCCGCAGGATAACGAAGCATAATCTGTTCTATTAAGGGTTTTGATTTATTTATCCAGGCTTGAGAGATAAAATTGAAATCATCACTCCCATTAAACCACACATCGCGTGTAAAAGGATCAATACCCCACACCAATAAAGACAGGATTATCATAGGCATAATACTGACGAGAACTTTGAACATATTATGGAAAGAATTGCTTCTAAATATATTACATATTATTTTCATATAAATTAATTGCACCTATAATCCTTTCAGATAAATAACTTCCAAGAAAACCCAATAAGCATATTGATTTTAAAGGATTTTAATTTTCGAAGTTGGAAATTTAATATCTTAAAGTCTATATACTTATAGACTCCTAATCGGCATATTGACCAAACCCAGTTTTTATATAGAGTAACCAATATAACGTTACTCTACCCAAGTTATTCAGCTATTTTTTAGTATTTAAGTGTTTTTAAATAAATAGTGGTTTGTCCATTATTCTTCTTTCAGAACCCAGTTTGTGCGGCGTCGATCACTCGATCAATATCAGTATCCAATCCTACCCATAGAGGTAAACGGACAAGTCGTTCTGAAAGTTGACTGGTAATAGATAAATCACCATTAGCTCGTCCAAACTTCATACCTGCTGGAGCAGAATGTAACGGTACATAATGAAAAACAGTGTTTATGCCTTTCTCTTTTAGATCATTTATAAATGCTGTACGCTTTTCCAATGAATCCAACAATAAATAATACATGTGTGCATTTTGGATGCAATCTTCTGGAATAATAGGACGACGCAACATACCTGAGGCCTCTAACGATTCAAATGATTCATGGTACTGATGCCAAATCGCCAGGCGCTTACTGGTGATTTGCTCTGCCTCTTCCATCTGTGCCCACAAAAAAGCTGCAATCACTTCCCCCGGCAAATATGAAGAACCAATATCAACCCAAGTGTACTTATCAACTTGACCCCGAAAAAACTGGCCACGGTTGGTTCCTTTCTCGCGGATCATCTCGGCACGTTCAACAAAGCGTTCGTCATTAACTAACAAAGCGCCACCTTCACCTGAAATAATATTCTTGGTCTCGTGAAAAGAATATGCTCCCAAGTGGCCTATGGAACCGAGTGGTTTACCTTTATAAGTAGACATGATCCCTTGTGCAGCATCTTCGATAACCAACAGGTTATGACGCAGCGCAATATCCATAATGGTATCCATTTCACAAGCGACTCCGGCATAATGTACAGGCACAATAGCCTTGGTGCGAGAGGTGATGGCGGCTTCAATCAGAGTCTCATCAATATTTAAGGTATCGGGGCGAATATCTACAAATACCGGCACCCCACCACGCAAAACAAAAGCATTGGCAGTTGATACAAACGTATAAGACGGCATGATCACCTCATCGCCCGGCTGAATATCCGCAAGAATTGCAGCCATTTCAAGTGCCGCCGTGCAGGAATGGGTGAGCAATGCCTTTTTAGCACCTGTTTTAGCTTCCAGCCATTCGTGGCATTTTTTTGTAAACATGCCATCCCCGGAAAGATGACCATTGGTATGTGCTTGTGCGATATACCAAAGTTCACGACCCGTCATGTAGGGTTTGTTAAAAGGGATATTGTTTATAGTCATGTCTTATTCGTCCTTTCTTATATTATTGGCTTTCGAACATTAATCATGTGAGTTAATGTGACAGAATCCGATCTTTGATAACACGCGCAGGGTTGCCAACAGCCACCGAGAAGGGTGGCACACTTTTGGTAACTACAGACCCGGCACCAATAACAGCCCCCTTTCCAACTACTACACCGGGAAGTATTATTGATCCTCCGCCGATCCAAACATAGTCCTCAATAATCACGCTAGCAGCCGTGTCGCTTAAATCAAGCGTTGAGTAGTCGTGGGTTGCAGTAAAAATACGTACATGAGGTCCTAAGGCAACATTATTCCCTATCGTTATTTCTATATTGTCCACCATATAAGACGCAAACAGTGAACAATCACGATTAATAGTAACGTTGTAACCCAAGCTTATACGTGACGGGTATCGGAAGTAGGTCTTATAATCGATAAGACAATTTCTACCGACCTTCTTGAAAATAAATTTGAATATCAGGTTCCGCCCAAAGGACGGTAGTATCTCCATCAACAAATATAAAATATTAATAAAAAAAGAATAGATACTGTAAAGAAAAATTTTTGTTGATAAATTCATTGTCTGCTCTTAATTGTCGAATTGGCGATATCAAGTCCGTTGCTCTTAGGATGGTTGAGAGTAAATATCCAATATTTTTGTACAATGAATAATAGTGCAGAGATAACTACTAAGTTTGCGGCTTGTACCCAATAATGTGGCACACCCATACGATCTACCGCTATCCACATGGAAAAAAAGTTCAGCATGTATGCTATCGCATAAGCAATGACAAAACGGAAAGTTGATTTGGATAAATCACCTTGATGTGCGAATGTCCATTGCCGATTACCAATAAATCCGATGGATGCGCCCGTTATAAAAACTAATGTCATTGCAATTTTGGGTTCAAGACCATGAAAGGTAATGAGTAAGTAAACACAATATATTGTTGCATTACTTACTACTCCCACGACTCCATAACGAATCAATTGCCACATAAAAAATAACTCATGGTACCAAACAATGGTAAATATCTTGTGGGTTGTTGAAGGAAAAACCAAGCGAAACGTAAAGATTGAAGACAGAGAGATTTGTGGCAGAAATCGAGCTTTTTACTTTCCGTCATGATTAACGCCTTTCTTATTTTCTAACATAGCTTTAAGTTTAACTTCTTCACTGAGATAATCTTGCTCAAGCTCCAGAAGCGCCTGTTTGCGTGATTTCAAACGCTTGGCTGGGATACCAAAGTAGACCGACCAAGGCTCTGTGGACTTGGTAACCAGGCTCATAGCGCCAATGGAGGTGCCCTCTTCAAGGGTGATGCCAGGCATAATCACTGAACAGGTTCCAACGATGGAATGGCGCTTAATAAGAACCGATGCTTTAGTTTCATGTTTGTATTTGTCTGGCACGGTGGGGTTGGTAAGTGTGCGCCCGGAATAGTCATCCGATTGCGAAAAAACGTGACACCCGTATGCCAAACCACTAAAGTCATCAAGAGTAACCCCCAAATCACCTCCACCAATATTGCAAAAAACGGCGATATGTACGTTTCGTCCAAGGGTCACTTTTCCTGAAATAACACAAAAATCATCAATGCGACTATGGTCACCTATTTCCATTAACTCTGGATTATAAATTGAAGCCTTATCGCTAATTTTGACATTATCGCCCAAGCGCTTAAAACCCAAGGCAGCCAGAGATGCTTCAGTTAGAAATGCCATGTTTATACTCCTTTGTTTCTGGTATACCTAACGCCTCGGATTCAACGGAAATTTGCTCATCGAAGGTTGCCCGTCTAATGATATACAGAGGTCGATTTTTGCTTTCGTCAAAAGTTTTGCCAAGATAAATACCGATGATACCCAGAATGGAGATGATGATACCGCCGATAAAATATAAGGAAACAATTAAACTGTTCCAGCCCGGAATGGCTGAACCATAGAGAAGTGCACGACCTAAAATGTAGGTGCCATAAAAAAAAGACAGGGATGCCATCAGGAAGCCAAACCGCACCGCGAGGCGCAAGGGTTTGTCCGAATAGGCAATAATGGCATCCGAAGATAGCTTCCACAGTTTGGCAAAGGTGTAGGTGGACTTGCCCTCTAAACGTTCCGCATGTTCTACCTCAATGCTGGCCGTAGGAAAGCCCATCCATTGCACCAGCCCACCTAAGAAGCGCAGTTGCTCGCGCATTAGGCAGAAGTTAGCCACGACCTTGCGCGACATAATACGAAAGTTACCGCTATCTCCATCATATTTGATATCTGCGAGATAACTGAACAACTTATAAAACGCCCATGAGGTTATGCGCTTTAATAAGGGATCCTTACGCTTCCCACGGAGAGCAAGCACAATGTCATAGCCTTCTTGGGCTTTGGCATACAGACGAGGAATTTCCTCGGGACGATCCTGCAAGTCACAATCCATCACCACAATCCAGTCACCACTGCAATGATCCAACCCTGCGGTGATGCCATAGTGCTGGCCGAAATTGCGGCTGAACTGGATACCATGAACACGTGGGTCGGCGGCTGCTAACCGTTCAATTACCTGCCATGAATTGTCACCACCACAGTCTTCGACCAAAATGATTTCAAAGCTTAGTGTTATACTTTCTAAAGCTGATTTAAGTCGCTGATATAGCTCGTCGAGGCAATTCTCGGCTTTATAAACGGGGACAACTACTGAAATGTGAGTCATATATGGAGAGCAATTCAATTATTTTTGGTTAGAAAATCATTTGAAATACTAAATGATAGTTTACGTGAATCACCCTTTCCAGGCGATTCTGCGGGAACATCTGTTTCAATACTTAAACTATTCTCTCCTGGTGCCAAAATAATGGGTGAGATTTCAAAGTGAACAAGTGCCCCATTGAGAAATGATGGTTGTTTATCCAAGACTTGGCCATTCATAATTAACTTAATTTTTCTCGGTTTTATTGTATTCAAATCGAAGACTACATTTACACTTACGGATTTGTCGGTGCCATTTTTTAGATTGATAACTGCCCGCTCTGATACACTCCATCTGTGCGTAATTTCAGAGCTCGACCAGCCTTCACCATAAACCAAGACAATATCATTAGGCATGATTAATTTCCATCTGTACGGCGGTTGTTTCTGACGAATTAATATAAGTTTTCTCAGACTACTATCTGCCTTATTTGTTAAAAGCTCATTATCAATAACTAATTTCTTACCAGAATATCGATAAATAAAACCACGATTCATAAATTGATAAACTGGAGCTTCGAAGTTTAAACTATCACCATCGTGTAACTCATCCAGCAATCCACTTTCTAACGCTTGTGCAAGCGACTTTTGTGGCTCGACAAATATTGTATCCATTTTGTCGATGACATTGCGGTTCACAAGAAAATTTGCCGTAATGAGGATCGCTATTATCATTACGATGGGCAACTGCAAACTTACAAGGTGTTTTATGCCCCATGAGAATACGGCCGCCAAAACTAAGGCAACTCCAAAATAGGAATAATAGACCGGAATGTACCCAGTTCCCCACGTAAGCTCTAGTTGGTACTTACTAGAAATTGCGATGAAAATTGGCGTGATAAACAGCAAACAAAGTGCAATTATGAAAGTTTCTTTCATTTTTGCAGAGGTTATTTCTTTGTTTAGATTATTAGTTGAAACACAGCGAAACGCCGAATATAAAGATACCGCCATTAGAATCCAGGCCAGTGGGCTATATATAAAAGACGAGAGTAATTTAACAATAGGAAATTCTGTCTCCCATTGAAGTAAATAAAAAACACCCGGAAAAGCTGCAAGAAATTGTTTGCCGTAAGTGACAAGCATTAAGTCGGTTGATCCCACTTTAACGCCTGGGTAACTGATATCAATAGCATTACGAAGGTAAGCAGTTAAAAGAGCATAAATAATTAATGGTGTGAATAAAGTAATCAGCGCCCGTATTTTCAATTGTATTGAATGCGGAGCCATCAACAAAAGACCAAAAGCAATTGGATAAAACACCAGATTTATCTCGTACATCAACAATGCTATTAGTGCAAGTATTGATGACAAAATTAGCCATTTATTACGAGGTGACTCGCTCCATGTTAAAAGCGAGACGATAGCAAGGGTAAGAAAAATGCCCTGAGTTTGTAAAAAAAAGCCGTATGAAGCAATCGGATCATGAAAGTTTCTTGCTTGAAAAACCCCGATTAATAGGAGTAACCATAAGCCAATAAAATCCCATCCAAGTTTTAGCTTACGTAGTAGCCATATAAATGTACCTATATGGATCAAAGTTAATAATACATGGCAAAACCTAAAGAGGTAAACATTGTGAATCCAATAGTGTAGGCCATAGATTTGCACAATTGCCAGCGGAGCCAAACGACCATTGATATTCGCCCAGGAGAGAATTGTCTCCCATAGTAATTGAAGTAGTGAAACTCCTCGGAGCTGTACTTCCCAAAATGTTGAGCTAATGCCTGTATCATCAAACCACCATCCATTTAAGGCGAATGGTGATAATGAGATCAACACTACTAAAAAAATCAGTAAAATTCTGCTTTCAGAGCTATAAAAGTATTTACGGTTTGCAATAACGGAGGTTATATTCATTCTTATCTAAAATATTTCTTAATTGTATTAAGCATCATCAAGGTAATGCCCTATTTTTTAAAAAGCAAAGCTTTCTTCATGGCGGGTGTAACCGAATAATTCCACCATAAAGCCGCCAATAAACTTCTTATTCTCAATTCAATTTTTATTATTTTTGGCCGGGGGCTTTTAGCATCCAAGCGATCCCCTATTACAATATGTGCATAATTATACAGCCACAGATCAGGCACTTTGCCGAGCATCTTTTTATACATATCATTAATTTCTTTATGTACCTTTACTCGTGCGCCTAGCGTCTTGTTATCTGCATATAACCTGGAGCCTGCCAGTTTTTCTTCAAGATAGCCAAAGTGTACACCTGCCCGGCCTAGCCTAAGCCAATACTCGTAATCCATACAAAAGTTTAAGGTTTCATCCAACAAACCATGCTGTTCGACCACACGCCTCCTAAAAAACAAGGCTGGCTGGCAAATAAAACAGGTTTCTTGCAGTCGATCAATATTCCACGGCTCTGTTGGGTAAGCTTCAAAAGCAACATCTTCAAGATCGATATGGTCAGCCATACCATAAATCATGTCAACTTCTGGGTGCTCTCTAAAGTATTCCATCACTCGGGCAATTGCATTTGGGTAGTAAATATCATCAGAGTTCAGCCAGCCAATGATCTCGCCATCGGTGGCAAGTATAGCTTGATTAATTGCGTCAGTTTGCCCGTTGTCTTTTTTTGATACCCAGCGTACTGCCGGATTAAAATCCTTGAGGATTTCAACGGTATTATCGGTACTCCCCCCATCGAAGACGACATGCTCAATTTCACAATTCAACGCACGCTGACAAGCGACACTTTCCAGCGTCCGCTTGATAAACTGCCCTTGATTATAGGAAGGCGTGACAATACTGACTTTCATTTATAAAAATCCAAACTTAAGAAGTATACCCATGCTAATTTATCCCGACATAACGATTCTTTAACGCAAAATAAATGGTTTC
>CAIQND010000732.1 GCA_903873045.1 uncultured Methylococcaceae bacterium
AATTTTAATCTGGCTAGCTTTCCAGGCAGGAATAATACTGGATAACACTGAAACTATTATTGTTGATAAAAAAGCATACAATAATACCGATGGCACAATAAGTATTAGTGAAATGTAACCGCGTGACATTCCTGGTGGTGGTGGTATATCTATACCACCTGATAAATTAATAATCATTGCAACGATAATGCCAACGATAATGCCAAATATCCCGCCTAATACTCCTAATAAAAAACCTTCAGTGATAAACAACTGCATAATTTGCCAGCGTGGCGCACCAATAGCCCGTAATGTACCAATTTCACGGGTACGTTCAAAAACTGCCATAGTCATGGTATTAATAATGCTAAATAACACAATAATAGCAATAATGACTTGAATTACATTAAATAAACCACGATACAGAACGACCACTTTTTGATAAAAAAACGCCATTTCTTCCCAGTTACGGTATTCCAGTTTAAGCCCGGTTTTTGCTAAAACATCGGGTAGTTTTACAAGTACGGCATCAAGCATTTCAGTGTCTTTTAGTAACACAATGATTTTTTCGACTGATTTAGTGTCCAATGTTTTTTGCACCATGTTTAAAGGTAATTTCACAAACACGCTGTCATAGTCTTGTGAGCCTGTTTGAGCAATACCAATTAATTTAAAATCAATAGCATTAATAGCCCCATCCAAAGTATTGGTCATAATCATCAGAAAATCACCCACTTTAGCATTTAAGGCTTTGGCTAGTTCCATGCCAATAACACCACCATTTGGACTGTCCTGATCTAATTGTTGACCGTCTATTAGTGTTTCAAAAGCAGAAAATTCTTCTTCTTGCTCTGGAATAACTCCCGTTACTTTAGCACTTAGGGTTTTATTGCCTGTACTGATTAAACCAGAAAGCGTTAATCGATTGGTAACTGCTAATACTTCTGGTAATTGTTTTAAGGCAGTTTCAACTTTTTCAGGTTCTTTAATTAAATATTTAGCAGAATTAGCAACGCCATGTTCGTTATAGCCTTGTGCATAAATTTGGATATGCCCTAATTGGGTGTGAATGGTTGACTCACGCAGGGCTTGAAAAGTAAATTCAATGAAGCCACCAAAGATAATAATGCTACAAACCCCTGAAATAATGGCTGATAAGGTAATAAAAGTACGGCGTTTATTACGAAGAATATTACGAAAAGCGAGACTTAACGTTTTCATGAGAGTAATACCCCGTCTTTTAGGACATAGGTTTTACTGGCATATTGGCTGATTTTCGGATCATGGGTGGAAAATACAAAACTGGTGCCGTGTTCAACATTGATTTTTTTCATTAAATCCAAAATTTCCGTACCCGTCACTGAATCTAAATTGGCAGTTGGCTCATCGGCTAATACGCATTTAGGGCGGGTCACTAAAGCTCTGGCTATGGCAACCCGTTGGCGTTGTCCGCCAGAAAGATTGTCAGGGCGATGCTGGGCATGTTCTTCTAAGCCCACTTCATTTAGTAAAGCCGACACACGTAGCTTACGTTCCTTGCGAGTAACACCTGACAGCAATAACGGATATTCAACATTCTCAAAAGCCGTGAGCACTGGAATTAGATTGAATGATTGAAAGATAAACCCTAAAAATTTATTACGTAATGCCGATTGCTCTGCATCTGAAAGCTTATCGGTACGTTTATCGAGTATTTTTACCAGTCCTGATGTCGGTATATCCAGACAACCGATTAAATGCAGTAGAGTTGATTTACCGCTACCAGAAGGTCCAATAATTGCGATAAATTCATGCTCGCCAAAATGTAAACTCACACCATTTAATGCAACTACTTGACGTTTTCCTAAATAATAATGTTTAACTACATTTTCAACTTCAATCATTAAGAGCTTCCTGTGCCTGTTTTGCAAATTCGCTATTTGGGGCAGTTACTATCGCTTGTTTGAAATAGGTTTTTGCTTCCTCATTTTTATCTTCCTTAACTAATATTTGCCCCATTTTAAAATATACTTCTGCTCGGTCTTCTATGGGGGCTTCTACATGCTTATATAAATTCAATAAATATTCTAAATCTGGCTTTACTTTACCACCGCGACCTAAAAAAACTGGCAATGCCATTGAATTATTTATTCTGACGAGTCGAATAACATAATTATCTTCAGCTTTACTGACAGCCTGGTCTAATTGAGCAATACCTTTATTAACATCACTTATTTTGCTAACAGGATTCCAGGAATCCCTTGCTACCATGGTTTGCGCGCTACCTAAATAAGCTAAAACTTCATAATCCTTAGGGAGCGTTTTCGCTAATGGCTTTAAAATATCATAAGATTTTTGCGCAGCTCCCGATTGTTCTAAAACCGCAAGATTATGCCAAGCAATGCCCAAGCGTTTTTGTTCTTCAGGAGTATTTGCTGTATTTTTCTCCTGGTTAATTAATTGTTCCAATACAGTTGCCTCACGTAATCCATAAAGTTTAGTTAAGGGAATTTCTGCCCATGTAGTTTGACTAAGTCCAAGCATCAAAAAAATAATGATCACTCTATTCATATAATTTCATCCTATAATTGTGTTTCTAAATGCACAAGTAAGTCATCTGCTAATTGTTCTATGCTATTATCTTGCATAATTTTTAACACGGATAAACTTACACCAGTTCCTCTTTCAATTAAGCCTTGTATTTCTACCGCCATTAAAGAATCCAAACCAAAATTATTTAGTGGTACATCTGTATCTAAACTTTTGACAGGTAAACGCATAATATTAGCAATCCAATCAACCAATAACCCGATAATATAAGACTGTTGTTCCTGATTATTATTTTTGGCTTTTAATTCTTTATAAAAACTTTGTAATGGACTTTCAACATATAGCCATTCTGGATCTAGCAAGTGTTGGTAGCGCAAGGCTATAATTCTATTTGAATTGCTATACAAAAAAGCTTGCCAATCGATATGCATTAAACCAAGCTGTGCATCGAGAGCATTGAGTGCGATGGAGAGCATTTGCATCGCTTCATCAGCAGTGAAACTGTCAATTCCAATCTGTTTTAAACGCTCGTCCATGCCTTGTCTTGCTGCCATACCCACTTCTGCTAACACCCCCCAATTGATACTTAATGCCTTGAGCCCTTTTGCTTGTCGATAATGTGCAAGTTGATCAAGGTAATTATTAGCTGCGACATAATTACTTTGCCCTGGCTTTCCGAGTATCGAAGAGATGGAAGAAAATAACACGAAATATTCTAAATTCAAGGTTTCGGTGTGATGATGCAAATGCCAGGCTCCCAGTGCTTTGGGAGCCATGACTCCCGCCAAACGTTCAGCCGTCAAATCAACGAACATCGCATCATCCAAGACCGCCGCAGTATGAAAAATACCTACCAACGCTGGGAATTCCTGTTGAACTTTGGCAATTAAATCGGCAACTTGATTGCCATCGGATATATCAACTTTAACTTCCATGACCTGAACGCCAACATCATGTAATAATGCCAGTGTTTCTTTCGCTTCGCTGCTTGCCGCCCCGCTTCGCCCAACTAAAACCAGATGCTTAACGCCCTTTTTTGCTAACCACAAAGCCAACTTTAAACCAAAACCACCAAAAGCTCCGGTAATTAAATAACTTCCTGCTTTTAAATTTAGACCGTTATCTTTTCTAGCCTTCGCAGTAATAGAGTGACTTGCACCGATTTTTAGAGCAATTTTTTGTTCCTTACATAAAGCTAAAGCCTGTTCAAATTGATTGGCTGATAAAACTTCAACTGTAAAAGGTTGCAATAAAGATTTACTAAAAGCCGTCAATATTTGTTGTAACAGCTGCTGATAAATAGAGGGTTGTTGTGCGAGTTGTGACATATCCAACGCAATGAGCTGGATATTTTCAAAATGATGCAAATCACTTAGCGTATTCATGAATACTTTAGCGAATGGTTTGGCTAAAGTTAAGGTTTTCTCCGCTTTTTCACCGTTTAAATGATTGATGATGACATCGAAACCCAAAGGGTTAGCCTCAGTTATACGCTGGAGGCAATCTTCTTCGGTTAGCGAAAAACATTGGGTGATACCGAGTTCCGTTAAAGCCTGGTGTTTCTGTGTTGTTCGGTAAGTGGCAACAACCTTTTTTGTTTTAATAAGCGCAATCTGTACCGCCGCTAAATCGCTATTGTCTTCACTGGCATGGATTAATACCGCATCATCACTTCGTAACTGCGCAATATGTTCCAGGGCATACCAGGCACGAGCGAAATCTAACAAAGAAGCGGCATAAAATACCTGGTCTGGTATAGAAAGCTGGGTGTTTTTAGTTAATGCGCGGGTAATTCCGTTAAATAACGATGTTTTAGGGACATTCAAAATACAAACATCATCTGCTACGACTACTTTACTATAACTGCCTAAGGTCGTTATCGGTACTAACGCGATAACAGATTGGTTTTGTTTATATTCTTTATGATTACTACGACTTATTTGTCCATAAACTGGCATTAATGTTTCCTGCCCGACATTAAAACCTGGCGACAACACGGCATAATCAATATGCAGTTCCAGTTCATTTTGCGCTAACGAAGTGCGACCCATTTGCTGCCAATAAAATTGTTTTTGGTCTTGTTGCAAAGAAAAAGCATCGTTTCCTGTTAACGGAATGGTTAGCTGTTGACGTGGGTTCTGCCAATGTTGTAAGCGATAGGCAAAGCGTTGTCCCTGATAAAAAGCTATTTCCCGCTCTTCATCATTGATTAACAATTCTTCTGCCAGTAAATCTAAGGTTTGTGCATTTTGGCAATCATCTATATCTATGGTTCTACAGTTAATAGTATATTCACTGGTGATGACCCGGGTTAAACCGACAACGGTTGCTTGGGCTGCATTAATAACAGGTTCTTTTGCGAGGCTTTGTGCGCCAGAGCTTAGAACGAATAATCGCACCAGGTCTTTATTCGGTACAGCAGACATATAGGTTTGGGCACAATGGAGCAAAGTTGTTGCCATTAACGTACCGTCGACATCTAACCCTGCGTCCAGGTCTAAACTCCAGGCAAACAACATATTTTGCAATTCGTAAAACTTTACCTCAGTCATTAAACGTATCATGTCATCCAGATGTTGAGGGCGTATGCTAAAGCTGTTGCTATCCAGTTGCCTGAATTCATCGCCCACATACACTTTCACAATACGCTGTTCGCCTGCTTGTTGCAGCTTAACAAGCGAGGCTTCAGCGACACCTTTACTGTCCATAAACAGCAACCAACCGGTATTGAGTGCCGGTTTCTCTTCTAATGCCTTAATGTCCCAGACGACCTGATAAAACCAGTTATCAATACTACGTTGCTGAGTGCCGCTTGCTAATGCTTGACAACGTAAGTCCTTAATCACGACTAATAACTCGCCATTATCGTCACACAGACAAATATCTGCGGTAATAGTGTTTGCGTTACGTTGCTTAATTTGACTGTATGCCCATAAATTCTCATCTGGGGTTTTATAAAAATCCATACGTCCCAGAGCAACAGGAATAAAACTGCGCTCATCATCAGCATCGACAATGCCGATTAAAGACTGGAATGCGGCATCCAGTAAAGTTGGATGCAAGGCGTAAGAATTCACAGAAGTTTGTGCCTGAATCTTGACTAAAATTTGATCTTCGCCACGAAAAACCTGTTGTATCGGTCTAAACGCTGTGCCGTAGTGCAAATTACGGTTTGCTAAACGCGCATAAAGCACTTCAACGGCTATAGACTTTTGACATTGTGAACGTAAGGTATCGAGAGATAGGGCTTTTTGCGGTGTTGGTGGCAGCCCAGATAAATACCCTTGGGCATGTAAGAGCCAGTGCTTGCCATTATGGGCGCAGCTATAAATTCTGAATTGTCGGGTATTGTTATCGTATTCACTGCGGAGTACTGGTTCATCCAACTCGTCAATCACTAAAGCACGTTGAAAACTGATATTTTCAATCACACAACGGTTCGTAGTATTGACAAGCAATTGGAGTTGCAATGCACACTCAATATAAGCTGCACCCGGCAATATCACTAGACCTTGTACTTGATGCTCTGGTAACCACGGCAAATATTGACTGTTTAAAGGTTGGTGCCAGGTTGGTAAGGGGGTATTTTGACGATGACCGAGTAATGGATGATCATTATCATCCCCTAAACGGTCGAATAATGAAGCTTCACTTTCTAGCCAATAGCGTTCCCGTTGCCATGGATATAAAGGCAAACGCACAAATTGTCCACCTTCAGGATAGAGTTTCTGCCAATTGGGCAGCACCCCTAAACAAAATAGCTCTGCCAATGCCTGATAAAAAGTTAATGATTCAGGTTGGGCGCGTTTTAAGCTGGTCACCACTTGCCCCCGTACTTTAACGTGATTAAGCACTTCCTTAATGGAAGCACCTAAGACGGGATGCGGACCAATTTCTAAAAATAATTTATGACCCTCTTCTGCTAATGCGCCCATCGCATCGGCAAACAGCACGGGTTGGCGCATATTTTGATACCAGTATTCACCATCATACAACACGCTATCAACACGCTTACCTGTTACGGTTGAGTAAAGCGGAATCATGGGCAAACCGGGTTTTATCTCTTTTAAGCTGTCCAAGAGTTCATCGCGTATTTCCGCCATAATCGGGCTGTGATAAGCCAGCTCTACCCGTAAGAAACGGTTAAAAATCTCTTTACTTTCAAGTTCTGCGGCAATTTTTTCTAAAATATCACTGTCACCGGATAAGGTGATGGAAGAAGGGCTGTTAATGGCGGCAAAAGAAACTTTATCTTCATCATACTGGGTCAATAATTCGTGGGCATCGTGATAGGATAAGCCGACTGCCAGCATTTTTCCGCGTCCTGATAGCTTCTTTTGTAGGCGGCTGCGATGGAAACTAACGGCAAGCGCATCTTCTAAACACAGTACCCCTGATGTATAGGCGGCACTGACATCACCAACGCTATGCCCGACAATGGCAGCAGGCTCAAAACCCTTGGAACGCCACAACTCAAATAAACCGACTTGCAGGACAAAATTTGCGGGTTGGGCAATTTGTGTTTCAGAAATTTTCGATTCTTCTTCGGTTTTTTGCATCTCCTCAAGAATCGACCAGCCTGCAATGGATTGAAAAATAGCATCACAACGTTCTACAGTCGCCTTAAAAACAGGTTCTTGTTGGAACAATTCTTGTCCCATAGCCCACCATTGTGGCCCCATGCCGGTCATAACAAAAACCGCTTGGTTTAAATCGGTTGAGGATTTTGCCGATAATAAATGTTGCCCTTGACCATCAGCAAAAACCGTGAGTTGTTGCTGTAATGCCTCACGGCTCTCGGCAATTAAACCGAGGCGATAGCGATGATGTTCACGACGCGTGGCAGCAGAATAGCAAATGTCGCCTAAATCGTGATTATCTTCAGCAATAAAATGAGCATAACGCCCCGCTAATGCTTGTAGGGCTTTTTCGCTTCGTGCCGATAATGGTAAAAAATAAATATTTTGAGTGGTTTTTTGGGGGTTAACCGTTGTAGGTAAAAACTGGTGTAGTAAAGCATGGGCATTCGTGCCGCCATAGCCAAAAGAATTCACTCCAGCATAGACACCCTCTTCATGTTCGGGCAAAACTTCAACACAACGTGGTAAGCGTAAACCTAGCTCTTCAAAAGGAATGGCAGGGTTAGGTGTTTGTAAGTTGGCAACCGGGGGGATTTGTTTGTGATTTAGGCATAAAGCGGTTTTAATCAGTCCTGCTATGCCCGCTGCCGCTTCCAGATGACCTATATTGGCTTTTAACGAACCTACCCAACAAGGATTTTCCGTAGGTTTTTGTAAAGCTTCACCTAGAGCATAGCATTCATAGGGATCACCGATATTTGTTCCTGTACCGTGCGCTTCTATGTAAACAAGCTTATCAGTGCTTACATTAGCTTGTTTTAGCACCGAGGTAATTAATGCCGATTGTGCTTTTGGATTGGGAACGGTGATTCCATCGGTACGCCCATCCTGATTAATAGCCGTGGCGGCAATAGTGGCATAGATCAAATCCCCGTCTGCTTGTGCTTGCGCCAAAGGCTTTAAAACGACAACTCCAGCACCTTCACCACGCCCATAACCATCACCTCGTGCATCGAAACTTTTACTACGTCCATCAGCGGCTAAAAACTGCCCTTTAGCCATAGTCATTGGAGTTTCTTGTTTATACATCACATTGACACCACCGACTAAAGCCAGATCACATTCACCCCGCCACAAAGCCTGACTTGCCTGATGAATAGCAACCAAAGAGGAAGAACAAGCCGTATCCATAGTAAAACAAGGACCGCGTAAATCAAGCGTATAGGCTAATCGCGCGGATAATAAAGTTTGACTAAAACTAACTGCACTGTGGGTGTTAATTAAGTGGCGATTGAATGCGTTGGTTTGTGATGTCAGGTGATCCATCATAAAACCGCCCATAAACACACCCGTATTTGATCCTGCTAAATGACTTGCTAGTAACCCTGCATCTTCTAAAGCCTCCCAAGCTACCTCCAACAAAAGGCGTTGCTGCGGGTCTAGTGTTTCTGCTTCCCGTGGTGAAATGCCAAAAAACAAAGCATCGAATTCATCCAATGGCTGCTGTAAAAAACCACCCTGCTTAACATAGACTTTACTGGGTTTTGCTGGATTTGGATCATAAAAACGCTTTATATTCCAGCGATCTTTAGGGACTTCAATAATGCCGTCTTTCCCTGAGCATAACAGATTCCATAAAGCTTGAGCTGAATCTGCATTTCCAGGGAAACGGCAACCGATACCAACAATGGCAAGAGGTTGGTTGATAATGGACATTTGCATTTTTATATAAAATGTATTGTAGAATGAGAAATTGTAAACCAGTTCTTTGTACCAATACCTTCGCCAATCAGCATGAGTGATTTTGGGTTTGGCCGTCATCCGGCAAGGCTCGCCGTGGCATGGCATTGAGGATTCAAGGTTGCGGCGGGCCAACGATGGCAAAGGACGAAATTTTTACATTGGACAGGGATGGGTGGCCGGAAAAGGTAGAATACGGAGTTTACAACAACGTCCGGCATTCGGCATCCAATCTGACCATGAATGAAATTATAGCAACCCTAAGCGCCCTGAGTCCACACTTTAATCGGCGCACCCTGAACCAACTCACCATCATCGTTGAGGCCGTGCTGGCGATGACGGGCCGCGTCACCCTGCCGGGCCTGTCCCGCTGGGCCGAAAAGGGCGGGGGCTACCGCACGGTGCAGCGTTTTTTTGGTAAAAAAATCGAGTGGTCAAAATTGCGCTGGCAGCTTATCAAGCAGCATCTGGGCGGGGCAAAGGGGGTTTGGCTGTTGACCGGCGATGAGGTCGTGGTGACCAAGTCGGGCAAGGAAACGCATGGGTTGGGGATTTTTTTTCTTCGATTTACAACAAGCCGCTGCCCGGCCTGTGTTTTTTGAACCTGTCATTGCTTGAGGTTGAAACCCGCAAGTCCCACC
>CAIQND010000733.1 GCA_903873045.1 uncultured Methylococcaceae bacterium
CGATAGACCCATTTCCCTTCAACAATTATCAGCAACATTCAGGCGCGGTGATTTACTTGAAATGTTGAGCATTTAAATCTAATGGATACTGCAAAACTTAAAAAATTCGCCCAATATGCCCGTCGTAGTTTGATTGATCAGATTTCAAGCAAGCTGGCTTTATAAGCACCAGTTGTATTTTAATAATCAATAAGATAGAATCGGTTCTATGTTAGCGACTAGGAGTATCTCCGGTCTATATGCTAACTTGTAGCCGCATTTAGGAATGATTTATCTTGCCCTTGCTCCTGATTTAGGAGCAGGGTAAGTTGAAATTTCCATAAGTATCAATAAAATAGACGATAGTGATATTCATTTGAAAACCACTTTTACTCGTCTAACTCTCTAAGAATCTTTTTAAGAAACAAGTCTCGATGAAAGCAGAGCTTTTAAAAACATGACTCTCACCCTAGAAACGTTGCTACAACAACCAGAAGCAGCTAAGACTTCAAAATTTAAATGTTATGTTGATGGTATCGCTTTTGATGAAATGCCTATGCCTGAGTTATCAGTCGATGATTTAGATTTATCCGCAGCGCAAGCGTTGTTTGGTAATGAACGACACTTGGATGAGCAGAGTTTACTTACCTTACGCTTGCTTACCCATTATCAGGGGCGACGAGTTCCCACCAAAGGTGGTGTGTTGCTATTTGGTAAACAACGTAGCCTACATTTTGCCGATGCATGGATACAATGCGAGCGATTTTTGGGTACCGAGGAGTTAGATATTTTTGATCATATTGATATCCATTCACCATTACCTACAGCTGTCGATGAAATCATGCTGTTTTTAAAAAAACATGCGTTTCGTGGCGCTGATTTAACTGAAGTTCGTCGCAAGGATATCTGGAGTATTCCATTGGGTATCTTGCGTGAAGCTGTTATCAATGCCTTGATTCATGCGGATTACTCGCAACGGGGTGCACCGATTCGGATTGTGTTTTTGGATGACCGGATTGAAATCGACAATCCCGGTTTGTTTCTGCCCGGCTTAACCTTGGAAGACCTTAAACAAGGGACTTCAAAGATTCGTAATACCGTTATTGCCCGTGTTTTTAGAGAATTGCACTTAATCGAGCAATGGGGTACTGGTGTTCGGCGTATTTTTACAGAGGCTAAAGCACTAGGCTTGCCAGAGCCGCAACTGATTGAAACTGAAATGCGGGTGCGATTTATTATTCCGCTGTTGGAGGCGCGGCGGCTAGAGTCAGTACTTGCCAATAACCTAATAGCCGATTGCTGAAGTATCGTTTAACAGGGCTTGGGCAAGATTTGTTATTAACTTTGAGACTAGAAGATAGTAAGAAATAGAGAGAACAAAAAAGACTATTCATCTGAATGCCATGCGAGAAGCGTTGTTGACAGAAATTAATAAAGGTAAACGAATTCAAATATGATCACACGACTTAAACTAAGCAATTTTACTAACTTCAGTAAGTTGGAAATAGACTTCTCAGCCAAGATCAATGTGATTATCGGTGAAAATGGCACCGGCAAAACCCATTTACTAAAAGCAGCCTATGGCCTCTGTTCTGGAAGCACTCTGCATAAAAACAAACCTGATATTAGTCAGGATGAGTTTGAGGCTGCTCTTACCTCTAAAATGGTACGCCTCTTTATGCCTCTTGATGAGAAACTAGGCAAGATGCACAGAAACGGGGCTACTGAACAAGCCCAACTGCATGTTGATTTTGCTTTGGGACAAAAGTTAACCACAACATTCTTCAACAACTCTAAATCTCTGGTTATCCAAAATAAAGCCAATTACAAACAGTATCAAGATGAGCCTGTTTTTATCCCAACCAAAGAAGTTCTCTCATTTATGAAGGGGTTCACAAGCCTGTTTGATAAATACGATCTTTCTTTCGATCAAACATATCGTGACGTTTGTGGCTTCTTGGAGTTACCGGAAGTTCGCTCTGAAAATCTGCATGAAAAATCAAAATGGGCAATGACCGAGATTGAAGGTATCTGTGGTGGTCGGTTTATCTTCTATGGTGGTGGAAAAGTTACTTTCAAAACCGATAACGCAGAATATTCGGCAAATGCTATGGCTGAAGGCTTTCGTAAAGCTGGTATGTTGTCGCGACTACTTGAAACCGGAGTCATTAAGCCTGGTGTAAGTGGCCCTTTATTTTGGGATGAACCCGAAGCAAACATGAATCCAAAGCTTATGAAATTGCTGGTACAAATCCTGCTGGAATTGTCCCGCAATGGGCAGCAGATTATTTTGGCTACACATGATTATGTACTGCTCAAGTGGTTCGCTCTTCTGATTGATAAAGGTAAAGATGATCATGTGCGCTTCCATAGTTTGTATCGCGACTGCGATAACAGCGAAATCAAAGTCGCTTCAACTGACGAATACTTGAGTATCTATCCAAACCCGATTGATGAAGCGTTTGGCTTTCTCATAAATCAGGAAATCGAAAACGATATGGGTGGTCTTGGTAAATGAGTGATCCTATAGATGCTGATGGGTTTTCATTCCATTTTACAGACGCTATCCATGCGTTTATTTTTGATGAAAAAGATAAAACAAAGCCGACTTTTCACGGAGTACCTATGAAAGGTGTTGATATCGTTGTCGAATTCGATCAAGCCTATGTTTATGTGGAGTTAAAAGACTACGACGATTATTCAATTTATGATGTGGTAAACGCATCGACAGAAGAAAGAAAATCTAGGCAAGACCACTTTAAATGGTTAAAAAATTACCTTAAATACAAATATAGAGACACCTATCTTTACAGGCATGCAGAACAAAAAGTAGACAAACCAATTCATTACGTTTGCCTCATCACTTTTGATAATGCGCTGAACAGCAGAATGCAGAAGTCATTGATGCAGGAACTTCCCGTAGGAAAGGCCTTACGTCGATGGGTACAGGCCATCGCGACGAGTTGCCATGTCGTAAATATTGATAAATGGAACGAAAATTTTCCGAAGTGGCCTGTCACACGCCTAGATTTAACTACAGTAGGAACATAAAAATAATGGATACCGCAAAACTTAAAAGATTCGCCCAATATGCCCGTCGCAGTCTGATTGATCAAGTGACAAGCAAGCTGGTGTTGGTGCTTGCAGAGGATAGTGCTGCACGGCGCGAGAACTCAGCAGCTATCAAAAAGCTTGAAGAGCAGATTAGCGAACATGGCAAAGATCAGGTGATCGAAAAGATTGCTTATATCTGGTTTAACCGGTTTTGCGCCTTGCGATTTATGGATGTCAATCGTTATAGCCGTATTGGTTTGGTATCACCCATCGAAGGTCAGTTTCAGCCGGAAATTTTGTCTGAGGCCAAGATGGGGCATATAGACGAAGAGTCCGTACCCGAAAAAATACGCAAACAGATTTTTGCTTTGCTTGGCGGTACTGCTTCCAGCCAAGATCCGCAAGCCGAGGCCTACCGTTTGTTGTTAGTCGCGGCCTGCA
>CAIQND010000734.1 GCA_903873045.1 uncultured Methylococcaceae bacterium
CCGTGATTGATATGGTTGTCTATTAATGCCGATAACAGATTATGTGCCACGCCGATCGCATGAAAGTCACCGGTAAAGTGCAGATTAATGTCTTCCATCGGCACCACTTGTGAGTGACCTCCGCCCGCCGCACCGCCTTTTACGCCAAAACAGGGGCCTAAGGAAGGCTCGCGCAGGCAGATGATGGTTTTTTTATCCAGTCGGTTCATGGCATCACCCAAACCGACTGTCGTGGTTGTTTTGCCTTCGCCCGCCGGAGTAGGGCTGATAGCCGTCACCAGAATCAGTTTGCCGTCTTTTTTGTCGATCAGGCTGTTGATGTATTCCAGTGATATTTTGGCTTTGTAATGACCGAAGGGGTCAAGGTGTTCGGCCTCTATGCCGTACTGTTCTTTTGCCAAACCGATAATCGGTCGCATCGTGGCTTGTTGGGCGATTTCTATGTCTGACATGGGTATTTTCCAAAGATTGGGTATTTAATTTTGCTTGAATTTAGGATTTTCTAAAAAATACCACATCAGGTAAGCCTTCAAAATGGGCATCACAGGTTAGTAAGTCGGCACCATAAGCCAACGCTGTTGCATAGACAATGGCATCCGCAGTTGCAAGTTTGTATTGGCGATGCAATTCCGCAGCTTGCAGGGCAATGTTTGTATCAAGTACCGCCACTATGCAATTTTGCGTATACGCAATCACCTGGTCTGTTTCTGACTCACCGACTTCGCGCATCAGCCATTTATTAAGCTCCAGTTGCACTATTGTTGGCACAACGCACTGCGTTGTTTCAGGAAACGCTTCGGCAATCGCTTGCTTTAGCGGGCTATCAATCAGCCATTCTATCCAAATTGAGGTGTCAACAACACGCATTAAAATCTATCATTACGGTCTCTAAAATTGGTCGGGTCAGCACTTGCAGCAATACCCTTTAACTGTTCAAAGCTGGGTACAGGCATTATCAACATACCTTTCCCTTTAGGGATAAAAACAAATTGTTGTCCAGATTGCCAATGCTGTTCTTCACGCACGGATTTGGGGATAGAGATTTGATATTTGCTTGAAAGTGTTGCGGTAGCAGGCATTTCATACTCCTTATTTATCGACTCTAATTGCGTAAGAATAATAACAAAATTGAGTGTTAGATGCTAATATCATATAAAGATTGGTTGGGCTTAATTGCATTTAGCCCGACTTGGCAACTAACTTGATCATTTGGCGCTTCGATGTGTTGGGTTATGCTATTGCTAACCCAATGAACTAGCTTAAAGGATATGTTGGCATGGATTACTGACGTAACATATCTATAAATTGCCAATCATTTTCTTCTGGTAATTTGTATTCCCAAAAAAACCAACCATTGGCCTCTGTACCTCCAGCAACATGTTTGGCTGCGGATGACGGCGATGAAAATTCAGGCTACCCACGTAAGGCGGGACAGTTTAAAGTTAAGCCTTGCGGCTTGTCCCTGCTTACGTGGATGGCCTTTTATGTAACGATATCCGTGTCTTGTAGGGGTAATCCCTTGCGGTTACCCTGCTAACATCGTGGCATTAA
>CAIQND010000735.1 GCA_903873045.1 uncultured Methylococcaceae bacterium
AGGGGTACGGGTCGTTATACTTTTGGCAAGACTATGATTTTGGAGCATATCCAGTGATATCCGGCTGTGGGCATTGTGAACAAATTGTCGCCTGGGTTCCCTATATGAAGCATCTAATGGTTGTTCACATTGGCGATGTTACTGGCGAATTTATTCGTCCTCCGGCTCCGGCCATAGTGCCTATTCCTGGTGCAGCCTGGTTATTCGGTAGTTGCTTAATAGGCTTACTGTCATTCAATCGTAGGAAAAATAAAACCGTCAACCTAATCGCGGCTTAAAAAATCAATAAAGCCTGGATAATGTCCGGGCTTTTTTGTGCCTGAAATTCTAGCAGGTATTGGCGGTAAGAAAAGGGTATTTAAAACGGGTAATAATTAGCAATAGATTGAAAAAGTTATCCCATACGTTATCCCATAACGCGGTTTTTCTCTTTTTAACAAATTCCATATTTTGTAACTCATTGTTTCAATTGGTCGGGACGAAAGGATTTGAACCTTCGACCCCTTGTCCCCCAGACAAGTGCGCTACCAAGCTGCGCTACGCCCCGACATTGAAATAATTGTTTAATACTGAAAGGATTGTGAACACAACCCCTAACAACCAAGCGCAAATTATACTACACAAACCCGCTATGTGTAAGAGTCTATTTGAGTAATTGTAAAATATCTTCCAGCTCAACAATCATTTGGTGTATTAATTGCTTTGAGCTGTCTACAGCTTCTTTGCTATTGTCACTCATTAAATGGGCTCTTGCTCCACTGATCGTGTAGCCTTGCTCATATAATAACGCTCTTATTTGTCGGATCATCAGCACTTCGTGGCGCTGATAATAACGACGATTGCCCCGTCTTTTTACCGGGCTGAGGTCAGTAAATTCTTGCTCCCAATAACGAAGCACATGCGGTTTAACGCCACACAATTCACTGACTTCACCTATGGTGAAATAACGTTTTTCCGGTATGACCGGAAGTTCATTGTTGTTGCTCGGCTCCAACATAAGCTTCTACCCGGGCTTTAAGTTTTTGTCCAGAGCGAAATGTCACCACACGTCTGGCAGTGATCGGAATTTCCTCGCCGGTTTTAGGGTTTCTGCCCGGACGACTGGTTTTATCACGTAGCTCAAATTTTCCAAAACCGGAAAGTTTTACTTGCTTGCCTTGCTCCAAAGAACTTTTTATTTCTTCAAAAAAAAGTTCTACCATTTCTTTTGCTTCGCGCTTGTTTAAGCCTAGCTCGTCAAACAGCCTTTCGGCAAAATCTGCTTTTGTTAATGCCATCAATCAATCCCTCAGCTTTGCATTTTTTTCATTGTTCAATAGTGCCAACAGTCTGCCAACGATAGCGTCTATTTCAGAATCTGTTAGTGTTTGTGTATCATCTTGCATAATTAAACTTAAGGCAATACTTTTACTGCCCTCTTCCACACCCTTACCACGGTAAATATCAAAGATAATGACCTCTTGCAAGACTGTCTCTGCACTACTTTTAATGCAGTTGATTATTTCACTTGCAGTGATGTCTTCTTTAACGATCAAGGCTAAATCACGCCGTACTGACGGGTATTTTGACAGCGCTTTAAAAACCGGAATCTGTTTATTAAGCACTAAATTTTGATCCAGTTCAAATAGAAAAACCGGGGTATCAAACCCTAATTTTTTTTCCAGATTTGGATGCAACATACCCAGCCAGCCTATTTTTTTGCCATCCGCTGCTATAATTTCCGCAGTTTGTCCAGGATGCAACGCTGATTGCTGAGCGGACAGAAACTGAACCTCACAACCCGTCAAAGAAAATAGGGCTTGTATATCGGCTTTAATATCAAAAAAATCAACTTTACGTGATTGCTCGCCC
>CAIQND010000736.1 GCA_903873045.1 uncultured Methylococcaceae bacterium
ATTAAATACATTAAGGAGCTACCATGGAAAAACCATTCATCTTACACATGCTGACCACCGCTAAAAATCTGAGTCCTTTTGACGTCAATATGGCAATGGATGCGGGCTGGCTTTCGGCACTCCCTTATATCAATGTCGAAGCCAGTGAAGTACAAGGCTTGGTTCAGGATGCTATTTTTTCCCGTAGCGCAAAAAATTTAAAACGCACCGGTATTTTTATTGGCGGTCGCGATACCAAACAAGCCATGGATATGTTAAAAACAGCCAAACGCTCAATGGTTCCTCCTTTTGAAGTGTCTGTTTTTGCAGATCCCAGCGGTGCATTTACAACGGCAGCGGGCATGGTTGCGGCTGTGGAGCACGAATTAATCACAAAATTCAACACCACACTGGAAGGGAAAAATATTCTTGCGTTAGGAGGAACCGGCCCGGTGGGTCAAGCGGCGGCAGTTATTGCGGCTCAAGCAGGTGCCAACGTAAGAATTATCGGCAGACAGCTGGAAAAAGCGCAACACATTGCTGAACTGTGCAACAATGAATTTGGTGACGGTAAAATCACTATTACTGCGGGTGCAGATGCTGACAAAGCTGAATACATGAAGACGGCCGATGTTGTTTTTGCAACCGGTGCCGCTGGCATTGAATTATTAAGCGCTGAATTGATTGCCTCGGCACCGCAGTTAAAAGTAGCCGCTGATGTAAATGCCGTGCCTCCTTCCGGTATAGCAGGCGTTGATGCTTTTCATAACGGCACACCTATCGAAGGATCAAATAGCGGCGCTGTTGGCATCGGTGCTCTGGCTATCGGCAATATTAAATATCAGGCACAAAATAGATTGTTGAAAAAAATGATTGAAACCGATCGGCCTGTTTATCTACATTTTGAACATGCCTTTGAAGTAGCCAGAGCTTATGTTAAGTCAAAAGCTTAAACCTGCGCTCATTATTAAAGAGGATATCTAATGGAGAAACGTAGCATTCTTCACATGCTTGACCCTATGCCAAACAATAGTCCGTTTGATATTAATATGGCGATGGATGCCGGGTTTGATGTGCTTATGCCTTATAGCAATGTCAAATTAGACAGTGTTTACAGGCTCACTCAGGATGCTATTTTTTCCCGTGGCCCTGCGGGTGTAAAACGCACCGGCATCTTTATTGGCGGCCGCGATTTAGGATTGGCGATGGACATGCTGGATACCTGTCAACAAGCGATGGTACCTCCCTTTGAAGTCTCTGTTTTTGCTGACCCCAGCGGCGCATTTACTACGGCGGCGGCATTAGTTGCCTGCGTAGAGAAAGAGCTGAAAGCAAAGCACGGCAAGGAATTGAAAGACTGTACGGCGCTGGTTTTTGGCGGCACCGGGCCTGTCGGTATTGCTACGGGTATTATTGCTTCCTTGGCGGGTGCAGAGACCGCATTAGTCGATCATTTATCCCAAGATACAGCTGAAGATATTGCCAAAGCTTACAATCGTCGTTTTGGTTGCACGCTAAAAGGGGCGTGTGCCAGTTCTGACGCTGATAAAATCAAACTGGTAGCCAATATTGATCTTATCTTTTGCGTCGCCAAAGCGGGCGTTCAGGTGTTAAGTGCGGCTGTTTTAAAAGAAGCCAAGCAGTTAAAAGTGGCGGGGGATGTTAATGCCGTTCCGCCATTAGGTATAGAGGGCGTTAAGCGTAATGATTTAGGCGCTCCTTTGCTTCATGCCATTAATGCTCAAGGTGCAGTCGGTGTTGGGGCTTTGGCAGTAGGCAATGTTAAATATAACCTTCAGCATGAAATGCTAAAGTTGATGCTGGACACAGATAAGCCTTTATATCTTGATTTTAGAGAGGCTTTTAACAAAGCCAGGAATCTTGTGTAATTAAATCGGGCATATCTTTTTCTGGTTTCGGTTTCGACTGATATCGAGTCATAATTTTTAATCATTAAAGACTGGTTTTGCGAGGGATATCGAAATTCATATTTTTATCTTCAGCTCTATCGAAAACTGACATATTGTCAGCTTTCATCTCAACATGAAAAGGACGGAAGGTAACAATATGAATCCACACAACAGAATTTTATTTGCGGGTGACCCACATGGGGATTTTAAACCGCTGATAGAGGCGGTTCATAAATACCAGCCGAAAGCAGTTATTTTGCTAGGTGATTACGATCTGGACAGGCCACTGGAAAACTGTTTAAAGGAAATTGCCGATCTAACTGAGGTGTGGTGGATTGCTGGAAATCATGATTTTGAAACGCCCGCGAAATATAATAATTTATTTAATTCCGCTTTTTCTCACCGCGACTTGCATTTGAAAGTGACTGAAATAGCGGGGCTTAGAATAGCTGGATTAGGCGGTGTTTTTCTGGGCAGGGTATGGTATCCACCACAACTACCAAAATGGCTGGGTAAACAGCATTTTTTGCATCATCAGTCAGTTAATATCCAGCATTCCGAGATGTCACTAAAATACAAATCAGCGATATGGCTTGATGAATTTGAAGCATTAAAAACACTGGAGGCCGATATTTTGGTGTCACATGAAGCGCCTGGGTCTCATCGACATGGCTTTAGGGTTATTGGTGATTTAGCGGCTGCCATGGGTGTGAAACATATTTTTCATGGGCATCTTCATGAAAATTACGCCAGTACCATAAAAAATAATATTAAGGTACGCGGTGTCGCCGACAGGGGCGTGACAAACTTGTTTGGAAATACACTCGATACCAATTAATTCGTCAACAAGATATTTCCGGGCTTGAACATCTTGCGCCCTCTCCTAGTGGAGAGGCTTGGGGTTGGGGAAAAGCAACCGCCTCCTCTGTGCAACAGGGGCCTTGCTTTGCCGATGCGGAACATTTTTTGTAGAGGCGGGCTTTACGCGAGCCCTTTAATGCCACGATGTTAGCAGGGCAACCGCAAGGGATTGCCCCTACAAGGCACGGATATCGTTAGCTTGAAGACTGACTGTTATCAACAAAGACCTTGAGTCTTTGACCGGGAAGCAGTCCTTTAACAAGGGTGGCCGCATTGGATTTACGTATTTCAGCAACGGGTACATTAAATTTCTTGGAAATTTGTATCAACGAATCGCCTTTGCCAACCGTGTAACTGATTAGGCGGATTGAAGAGGATACGCTGGCAAGTTGTGGATTGATACTCTTGATGGTTAGTTTTTGACCTGGAATCAATGCCGTTTTTAAAGTGATATTGTTCCAACTTGCAATGTCTTTTGGGGCAACAGAGAAGCGTTGAGAAATATTGAAAAACGTATCACCTTTTTTGATGGCATAGACTTGAGTGCTTGCGGGCTTGGTTTTAGAAGCCTTAACAAATAACGGATTAGCATTTGATTTTTCTTCTACTTCAGAAGGAATCTGTAAATGCATGCCTGAACGGACAGCATTACTGGCTAAGTGCTTGGTTTCAAGCAGCAATTGAGCCGTTGTATTATTTTTATCGGCAATGGCCGCCAAATTGTCGCCTGATTTAACTTTGTATTGCGCCAAACTTGTTCTGACGGGTTCGCTACGAAGCGGAGCCACTTTTTCTTCACGCTTTTCCTGATGACGCTGCTCAGTGACCTGATATTCATCGTATTGTTTTAAAGCAACCCGCTCCGAGTAAGGCAGCATAGCCAGATTTTCTTTGAATGATTGCGCTTGGGCAACAGGCACCAACAAACGATGAGGACCTTCAGGGGCGGTGCTGGAGCGACTAAAGCCGGGGTTTAATTTTAAAAAGGCATGTAAGGGTGTATTGGCCAGTTTTGCTGCTTTGTGTAAATCCAACGGGGACTTAATGTCAACGACTTCAAAGTAAGGTCTGTTGGGAATATGCTGTAAATGAATATTGTATTCGTCAGCATGAGCAAATAATTTGGCAATGGCCAGTAACCGGGGGACATAGTCGTCAGTTTCTTGTGGAAGCTCTAATGACCAATAATCAGTGGGTAGATTGAGATACTCATTTCTTTCAATGGATTTTCTTACCCGACCTTTTCCACAATTATAGGAAGCAAGCGCAAGCAACCAGTCACCATTAAAATCTTCACTCAATTCCTTTAGATAGGTGGTTGCGGCTTTTGTTGAGGCATAAATATCGCGGCGGCCATCATACCAGTTATTTTGCTGAAGGCCATACTCTTTACCTGTAGACGGCACAAACTGCCAAAGTCCGGACGCATCCGCTTTTGAATAAGCATCGGGTACAAAAGCGCTTTCAACAACGGGCAATAAAGCCAGTTCGCCAGGTATTTTTTTTGCTTCGATTTCATCGAGAATATGGTGCAAATACGGCTCTGCCCGCTGCTGAATGATGGCAAGAGAAGCTGGATGCTCTAAATACCAGTATAATTCGCGGTCTATGCGTGGGTTTTTGATGTCAGGTAATGAATACAGCGACAATAAACGCTCCCAAACGGTATCTTTGTGCGTGGATGCTGTTTTGAATTTATGTGTATGCAGGGTACGATAAGGATGGTACACATAACTGTCATTCCGGGTCGATTTGACAGGCGCTTGATCGTTAATGGTTAAAGGTTCTTTGGGCGTATCCGAGCAACCTGTAACAATTAAGGATATTGAAATTAATAAAAAATTAATCGACCTGTTAAAATTAACACGTGTCATCTTTTTAGGCCTAAGTGTATGTTATTATTTTGGCCGGATTATACCATTTTTTTTGATGAAAATCATCAGTGTGATGTTGTATTGAGTGTGATTAATGAAACGAAATTTCTTGTTTGCCTGGTACCAAACCCCACGGGGTAAGCTGTTAAAAGAACTTGAAGCCGACTATTTAAAACGATCTATTACTGTTAGTTGCCAGCAAATTATATTGCAAATCGGTGGCTTGGGATGGGAGGATGAATTTATTGACTGCACTTTATATAAAAATTATACCGTGCTTGATACCAAAGGACTAGGTTGTGCCGAGGCCAGAAAAATCCGATCCAAGGCCTATAGTTTGCCCTTGCAAAGCGACAGTGTCGATATGATTATCATACCGCACTTATTAGAGTTTGATGCGCAACGGTTTCAAACCATGCGAGAAGTTGAGCGTGTTTTAAAGCCCGAAGGACTGTTGGTGGTATTAAACTTTAATCCTTGGAGCTTATGGGTCAGGTATCAGTTCTTATGGGATAAAAAAATGGCTGATTCTTGGGGGGGGCACTTTATTTCCCGGTCAAGAATCCTGGACTGGTTGAAATTATTGAATTTTGAAGTAACGGTATCATCGGAGTTTAATTTAGATTCTGTCAGCTCTAAACAGGGGAAATTAATAGCCGATAGTCACTCATTTTTTTCTACCGCTTATGCCATTAAGGCGATAAAACGACGCTACAGTATAATTCCGTTAACACCTGTTAAAAACGGCAGTGCCCGTTTAGCTTTGATCAATTCACTAACCCCTTCAGCCCGGATAAAAAAACATGAGTGATGCAGTAATTATTTATACCGATGGCGCTTGTCGTGGAAATCCAGGACCCGGTGGCTGGGGTGCTTTGCTTAACTATAAAGGTAAAATAAAGGAACTTTATGGCGCAGAAAAGCTGACTACCAATAATCGTATGGAATTGATGGCCGCCATACAAGCATTGGAATTATTAACCAGACCTTGTTCGGTACAACTTAACAGCGACTCAATTTATGTACTTAAAGGTATCACCGATTGGATGCCTAACTGGAAAAAAAGAGGCTGGAAAACAGCCTCTAAATCGCCGGTTAAAAATGAAGATTTGTGGCGTAGACTAGATGTTGCTATCGCTAAACACACCATCGAATGGAAGTGGGTGAAAGGCCATTCCGGCGATATAGGCAATGACAAAGCCGATACGTTGGCTAATCTGGGTATCGATTCATTGTAATCAGGCTTGAGGCTTGAGGCTTGAGGCTTGAGGTTAAAGGTCAAAAATATTTTCTACTGTCATTTTTGGCTCTTTATCCCCCTGCCCTATTTTTTTACCAAAAGATTTTTTAAGTCTGCAAATGGATTATGGGTAGAAGCAGGTACATTGGATTTATTGGATTGCAGGCTGCCAAAGCGGGTTTCTTCGTAGCGTGAATGTTCATTATCGTGACAATAAAGACATAATAATTCCCAATTACTGCCATCGGAAGGATTGTCATCGTGGTTGTGGTTTTTATGATGAACAGTCAATTCAGTCAGATTGGTATGGGTAAATTCACGGGTACAACGCCCACATATCCACGGATAGAGTTTGAGTGCCTGACCACGATAAGATTGCTCCCTGATTTCCTGATTACGTCGGGCATCGGTAACAATTTGATTGAGCTTATCTTTATCAGGTTGTATTTTTTTTATAGTCATATTAATGTCGTTGTCTGTTAATAAGTTGTAGTGAATGTTATAGAGCCATGTAGAAGTAAAGCGACATTCAACCACCCTCACCCCAGCCCTCTCCCGGAGGGAGAGGGCGCTTTATGTTGCTTTACTTCTAAGCAACTCTATAAATTCCACGATCAGGGTTTTGCATGATTTTGGGATTCGCCAGTGCAGATGCAACCTGTTTTATTGATATCATTCAATTATTTTTACCAGCCAACCGTCACTGCCTTTACATTGATTGGGGCCATCGGCGGCAATATTAATTCTGGCAAAGTCGCCTTTTAACGTGTCAGGCAATGTACCGGCCACCAGAAAACTCTGGTTTTTAGAAGTAATAGTGACCTCTACCGGCTGATTTTTTACCGTAACGACAATACTATCGGGGTTAGTGTTAGCAGATGCAATAAAAGAAAATGCCGATTTAGCTCCAACCTGGGCGTTATTGACGGGGCTAAAATCACTGAATTTAGGTTTATCACAAGCTTTTTTGCTACTGCTGCTACTGCCATAAGCCCAGACGTTACTGGTAGTAACCACCATGAACATCAGTATCCACAAGGTTTTATATGCTTTCATTATTGAGTCTCTATTGTTGGTTTTGCTTAACTTACCATTAATAACGGGTAAATATACAAAAATTAGCTAAGTGTGTCATTAGCAAGTTAACGGGGGTGATGCATTGGTTAAACCGAAACATCTCAAACTGTCACAAGTCATGCAACAAAGTCCGGACTTACTGTTTTTGAGTTTAAGGTTATCGCCTTAGGAACGTGCATGAAA
>CAIQND010000737.1 GCA_903873045.1 uncultured Methylococcaceae bacterium
GCTAAATGCTACCGATAACGTCTCGCGTAAACTTTATGATGAAGCGGAACAACTGTTACAAACTGCCAGCAAGGATTTACTCAACGCCAAAACCCAGCGTGAGTTGTTGCAAATCAAGGCACCGTTAGCCGGTATCGTGACAACGATTCATTTTAAAGTGGGCGAAGCCGTGGGTCTAAACACCGTCATGGCCGACTTGGTCAATATGGAACGACTGGACATTGCCATCCGGATACCCAGCCCCGAAGCAACCAGCCTTGAATTAGGGCAACCAGTAGACATTAACACCACCGCTACCCCTGTCTGGAGTGATACTGACGCACCCATGAGCCAACGGGCATCGGTGATTTTTATTGGCGCACAAATTGATCCTTTAACTGACACCTTACTGGTTCGGGCATCTTTAAACCATAACCCCAAGCTACGCCCCGGTCAATTTGTCAGGGTTCGCATCCTCATTGAAGAACGGCCTGACCGTTTGGCCGTGCCCATTGAAAGCCTGGTCACGCGGGAAGACGTCAGCATGATTGCCATCGTCGAGGATAATTACGCCAAACTGAAAGCCGTTAAATCAGGTTTACGGGAGGGCAATCTGGTCGAAGTGACTGGCGAAACCCTTCAGGAAGGCACGACTATCGTAACCCACGGTGTTTACGGACTGCCCGCTGAAACCCGTATCCGGGCGGTCAAGTGAACACGCCAACCCAGCCGTCCATGCCGTCATCTTTTGCTATGCGACACAGCGTATCCATTGCTTTTCTTTGCCTCGTATTATGTCTGGCAGGTGCTTATGCGGCATTGGGTATGCCTTCATCGATTTTTCCCCAGACTGATTTCCCGCGCGTGGTTATTTTGATCGACAACGGTGTGATGTCGGCCAACGAGATGATGGCGACTATTACCCGTCCTGTCGAAGAGGCGATGAAAGATATTCCCGGTGTGCGCACGGTGCGCTCAAAAACCGGACGCGGTTCAGCGGAAATAAATGTGTTTTTTACCTGGAAAACGGATATGGTGCAGGCGGAACTTTTTGTGCAGGGGCGGCTTGCGGTTGTGCAAAAAACCCTGCCCGCCACCGCAAGTTCAGCGGTTTGGCGGCTAACGTTTGCGGCCTTTCCGGTGGTAGGACTCAGCCTGACCGGTGCCCATTACTCCTTGACAGAATTATGGGAGACCGCACGTTATACCCTGCAACCCCGTTTACTTCGGATACCTGGCGTGGCCCGCACCGGTATTGTCGGTGGACGTGCGCCGGAATATCACGTCATTGTTGATCCCCTGCGCCTGCAAGCCGTCAACCTAAGTCTCGGCCAGGTGAGTGATGCGCTCATCAGAAATAATTTAATCGTACCGGCCGGTATGCTGGAGGAAGATTACAAGCTGTATCTTACCGTAGTGGATGGTCGCATTCATAACACCGAAGATCTCGAAAACCTGATCGTTTCAGTCTCCGGCAATAGCCCCATTACAGTAACCGGACAACCGGCAACGACGACGGCGCATCCAGTCCGCATCAAGGATTTTGCAAGCGTTGAGCGGATGCAGGAACCGGTTTTTAACATTGTCACGGCGAATGGTGTTAATGCCGTTTTGCTTAATATCTACAGTCAGCCGGACGGCAGCACCCTGGATATTGCCCGACAACTCAAGCAGGAACTGGAAGCCTTAAAAAAAGCCTTGCCGCCCGATATGCAAGCCACGGTATTTTATGACCAGTCCTTGCTGGTGGGTGATTCCATCCAGAGTGTTTGGGAGGCTATTATTTTGGGGCTGATTTTTTCCATCGCCATTCTTTACGTTTTCTTGAGAAATTGGGGAGCCACCTTCATTGCCAGCAATTCAGAGCACCTGAAACTGCCATAACAAAACAATGACTTACAAGATAATCAAAATATTTTCTTCGTGCTATTTTTATCATAGAATAGCCAGTTTTTTATCAATTCCACTTTAATTATATAAACCCTCAATGAAAA
>CAIQND010000738.1 GCA_903873045.1 uncultured Methylococcaceae bacterium
CTTTACCGGCTTGACAGGCGTTATCGGTTTATTCATCAGAAAAAGTATTGATAGCTACAAGCATGATCGATTTTACCTTTTGGTAATCGGTGTTATTCAATAACAAGGAAAAACTCCGTTTAGTCTTTCGGTAAGCATGATAAACCTCTTGTATGATATTTACATGACCATGAAAGCATAGACTTCAACACTATGCAGTGATAAGCCAACGTTATAATCGTAATCGTATAACTCAATCTTTAAATTTTTAATTCTTGATTTCGGGGAATTCAGCGATAACAAGCATTAGGCGTAGGCCGGAATAAGACCACCCAAGCGGTGCGCGTGCTGGCGTTTCCGGGACTCTCGCTCAGCTACCTCTATTGGCCATTATGTTGCTGGTTATCCAAGTTCTATAAAGTCAAAGTAAGAAAATTTGAAGATCGAGTATAAGAAAAAACCCGATTTAGAAAAGTTCTCTAGCCAAACAGGCAACCGCAACGGCGGGTGCGCAATCGGCTGTAGTCAATCCGGTTTGATGGGTAGTTTCCGGAAATAAATCAGCAAAATCAAGATAAGGATAATACAACGACTGTGCGATTTGTTTAACCAAAAACCGTCCAACTCCAGCGCCTATCAGTGGGTTATTTTTAGAAAAATCGACTTTGTTAATACGGTACTCACAACCTCGCTGTATTTTTTGTAATTGTTGGGTACGAATAGCGTCCGCAAATTGTCGCCAGCGAGGTAGCTCTTCAGGGAAAAAATCACTGCCTATCATGCGCGATAACCGCCTGGCGCTGGCCGTAATGGTTTTTCCTGCACCATCGGCAGTTTCAGTTTGGTCGTGTAATTCGTTAAGTTCTCCGGTAACACGGTACACATCGGCCATGGTCGCAAAATACTCGGCCATGAGGCCGATTTCCTGATCTTGATCGCGTGCAGTCGGGGCTACTGCCATTACTGCCGTTCTTATGATACCGGTATAAATAAGCTCTTGGGATATTAGGCGCTGGTAATCTGTGTAACCTTGCGCCAACACGTTGCCGTCATGGAGCAGTAGAATGTCCGTGGTCGTGCTGCCGATGTCGACAAATAGTCCGTTACCCACTTTTTGTGCGGCAAACGAAGCACTGGCCAACCAATTTGCAGAAGCGATAGCCTGATAATCGCCTGCGTTAACCTGTTCAGCCGCAATAAATCCAGCCAGGCCTGCAAACAGTAAACAGCGTGTTTGCGGTAACAGTGTCGTCATGGTGTCAATGATTTGCTTAACGCCATCCTCCCGATCTTCAAACAAATCAACCAACTCGCCCGTCATGGTCATCGCCTGCTGATACTGACTAGCAGATGCTTCCTGTAATATCAGCGTTACCGCATTTCGGAGTTGATCCAGTCCTTTCCATAACGGACAGGGCTGTTGATAAACGGCTATAACGTCCCCCGCCGGATTAATAACGGCCGCTTTAACATGCGCCCCGCCTATATCCCAGCCCATCGTGTTAGTTTGAGTCATGTGTAGTCACTTTAATGGTTATGGGTTGGTTGCATAAAGGCTTGATGATGGGGTCGCCTGTCAGTAATTGCAGGATGTTTTCAGCAACGTTAATGCCTAATGCCGCGTTAATGCCTACAAACGAGGTGGTCAGGCGAGGATTTATTTCAAGAACGAATAGTTGTTCCGGCGTTGCTATTAAGTCAATGCCCACATAACCCCATAAATCAGGTAACGCGTGAGCGATAGTATCGACCAAATCCTTGTAACCACTGACATCAATGTCATCATTTACAATAATTTTTGACAACTGATATTGCTGATTAATGATGTCGAAATGCTGCAAATTTGCGCACAACAACCAGCCCGAGCCATCTTTAAACAAGCAAGACAAACTGGTTTTTTTACCTTGAATATGCGGCTGAATAACATAGTCACATTGACGTGAGCGCATTTGCTCAAAATCATCCGGGGTTATCAGTATATAACTGTTTGCACAGCCTACGCCATCAACGGGTTTTATCAACCATTCGTCAACTTTACCGGTCAGCTCTGCTTCCAACGATTGGGCATCATCCTGACTCGCCCACGTTTCGGCGGCAAACAGCCGCGTGGGCACTGTCGTAATATGATGCTGCTTAAGGTGTTGATAGGTGTTAAATTTATTGCCGGTTACCGCAACAGCACTGGCAGGCGAGGTTAATAACGGCTTACCCAGCCACTCAACTGTTTGACACAGTGTTTGTAAAATACCGTCAAACTCGGGAGCAATCGGCCAGACCGCATCACAC
>CAIQND010000739.1 GCA_903873045.1 uncultured Methylococcaceae bacterium
ATTGATGAATCGGGCGATGCACATTTTTTATTGCACCTGCTTGAACAAACTTACACGGTTTACTGTGCCAATTCGGATCTTGAAGAATTGCATATCAAGTATTTAATTGAACGTGAGCAACCTTCAGCCAAAAAATACCTGATTTATACCCGCACGGCAAAGGATAAGCTGAAGTTTGTCCGGGAATACTGTGAGACGCACGGCTGTCTTGAAATCCGCACGCTGCAAAACTACATCAAAGATAAAGTTCACCAGACCTTAAATCTGAATATCAACTTGCCGAAAGACGAGCTGATTACGGCGGCTAAAGTCAGCATCGGCAAAGACAAAGGTTACTGGTTTGATGTTTGTCACAAAGGTGCTACGGAAATATTCGATCTTAAAAAAGAGCTGCTGCCTTTTATTCATGATCCGGTGGCTTTTGAAGCAGAAAAATATGATGCCCAACTGAGAAAGACTTTTTATCATAAGGTTAATGATTTACTGAAACAGAAATATATCCAAAAACCTGCGCAGACGCTGGCCGGTGAAGTAGTAAAGACCTTGCTGGATGGCTTGGCTTTTGGAAAACCACTGCCGATACTTGAAGCGGTTTATTACGATTGGCTGGATTCGGTGAGTTATCGGGATTCCTTCTCAAGTTATCTGGTTAACTATAAATTGCCATCTGATACGGTTATCTGGGCGGTTAATTTAGCCCATCCCTTTCGTTCAGTCGATGAACAATGGCTAAAAGTCATAGGCGAGCACTTAAGCAATAAAGACACTCTACCGGCTTACTTAACCAAGATAGCACTGCGAAATCAGAGTAAACAAGCAAAGGCTCTGGGTATCACTTTTTGGGGTGACATAAAGGTACTGCTTGAATTTGATCCCAAAGACATTGCCTATCTCAGCTCATTTTCGGAGTGTGTTGAGTTTTATACCAAGCATTTTTATAAGCTTGATACAGCTATCCGTAATCTTTACACCGAATTTTTGCATAAAACCGCTTGTCTGGAACCTTTTCAGACGCATTACAAAGAGCTGGTAGCCATTTTTCTGGATAAATGGTTTAAGTATTTTGCGGATTATCAAGAACAGCAAACCGGCATCCTTCAGAAAATTATTGATGAAAACAGCGTCAAAACGGCTGTAATTGTCGGAGATGGTGTCGCTTATGAAATGGCCTGTCTGGTCGCTGCCAAGGTCAACAACGGTTTTAAAGTCAGCAAAAACACTTTGCTTGCCGATATTCCTTCCGAAACAGAAAACAACATGAGCCGGATTTACATGGCCAATGGCGTCACGGAAAAGGTGCAAAGCAACCGTGAAAAATATCTGCGTGAGCAAAACCCTAATACTGCCATCGATTTTATCAAGCTGGATGAAGTTAACGAGGAACCAAGACCCTCGAAATACCTGATTTGCACCTATAAAGATATTGATGATATGGGCGAAAAGTTGCAGCATAAAGCGCTGAAATATTTCCCTGAAACCATTGATTATTTTGCTGAAAAAATTACGGTTTTGCTTAATAGCGGCTATGCAAAAG
>CAIQND010000740.1 GCA_903873045.1 uncultured Methylococcaceae bacterium
CATCTTGATTTATACGGGATTGCCTCAGTCAAGTTAAAAAAACTGGCTACCCACTTTAGATGGGGCAAGCAAAAAGGCTTAACCGACAATACGGTTAACTTAATGATAAAGCATTAAAAGAGACCGTTCGCTGAGCGAACGGCTTAACCTTTAAGTGTTCGGCCTTAAGGAACGCGCATGAAATAACTTGACCATTTATATCCCCTCACCCCAACCCTCTCCCGAAGGGAGAGGGAGCAAGATGTCTAAGTTATTTCGTGCGTATTCCTTAAGTAGGTAGCCAAAAAACTGGAGCAACGAGTATAAAAAGCTAAGGTCTTTTTCGACTAAAAATAAAATCCGTATGATCAGTGTTCTATTGAGTCTGAGTCGTTACCAAGCCGCTTTAATAGTTGGCATTGAGCTGGTTGTCTGACTCTGTTTTTTCGGGATCGATATGATTTGCCTCACAGCCTTTTTGATAAAAAATAAGGGAAGGAGGAAATGCGGTAATATCAATCGTTAAGGTGGTTTCTTGTTTAAATGTTTTAACGGCACTCACTGCGGCATCACGAAAATTGTTGATTAGGTTGGTGGCCAGTTTTTGCTGTGCTTCATCTTCACCGAGGGCAAAAGGATCTTCCGAAAGATTGGTTTTATCAATGGCTTCCTGTAACACGTCGGCGGAAAGATCTTGTATTTTGGTTTCAAAGTTTTTAAAAGCGGCGACTCCTTTTTCACGCTTGATGCGTTCTATGTCTTTGGTATCGGCATAAAGCAGAAAAGCACCGGTTGCGCCTTGAAACTCGTTTTTACAGATTCCACCATCCATTATTTTGACCAGGTTTAATTTTTGGTCGCCTTTCATGATGGTCATTGGTGGACTCTGACCAGATACGGGTTCGGTTTCAGTTGATGCAGTTGATGATCTATCTTGGGTGCGGGTGGTGTTATTTTGGGGTGTTGCCGCTTGTTTAACTTCTTGAGTTGAACACGCCGCCAAGGTGATAAAAGTGAGGCTGATTAAAAATTTTACGCTGGCGTTCATGGTTTTTCCGTTGGAGATAATTAAAGATTTTAGGCCGCTAATTATAATCCCTAACCGAGGTTTAAATTAACTAAAACCTTTCAGGGTAGAAGCGATAAGTTTTTCTCTGGCGACTTTCACTAAGTATTCTACGTTATAATGCTTTTATAAGCGGTTAGGTTAGTGGATAGCGATTGCTTGACCCCCTTGTTTTTAATGTAAATATTTGCTGTCAATCTTGACAGCTGACTGTATGTTTTTTTAGGAGAGTTGTGTGGCAAAGGCAAGTGATTTAAAGCGTGGAATGGTCGTCGAAATTAATGGCATCCCACATGTAGTTAAGCAGGTTGATGCAAAAAGCCCTTCATCGCGGGGGGCATCGACCTTGTATAAAATTCGTTTTACTAATCTCAAAACCGGACAAAAACAGGACGAGTCCCTGAAAGGCGATGATTTTTTTAAAGACAGTGATTTGGTAAGAGCCAAGGTGCAGTTTTCTTATATTGATGGGGATAATTATATTTTTATGAATATGGAAGATTATACCCAGTACAGTTTGAGTCGTGAGGACTTGGACGACCAAATTAACTATTTAAGTGAAGGTCTGGAAGGTATTGTGGCCTTGTTGATTGATGATGTCATACTGGGTATTGAATTGCCCAGTTCGGTGGTGTTGGCCATTATAGAAACAGCCCCTGCCATTAAAGGCGCGACCGCCTCCGGACGGACTAAAACGGCTCGTTTGGCGACGGGTGTTGAGGTTCAGGTGCCTGAATATTTGGAGGCTGACGAGTTGATTAAGGTCAATACCGACAGCGGAAAATATATGTCACGCGCTTAAAATAACCTTAATATTGGATTTTTAATGACGATTAATGCAGAGAGCCGGTTGACGGTTGCTCAGGGTGAGTTTGAATTAAACCGGCTCCCAAAACGTCCCTTAGAGCTATTGCGTGCCTGGGATGCCGCTGATGAATACTTGCTTGATACCCTTGCAGACGATTTGAAATCAGCGACGGAACCCCGCATTTTACTGGTTAATGACAGCTTCGGTGCGCTGGCGGTTGCACTGAGTGCATTTCGGCCTCAAGCGGTATCAGATTCCTATCTTTCGCAACGGGCGACACGACTTAATCTGGTTGCAAATGATTTACCTGAATACGGCGTTAAATTAATCACCAGTCTTGAGCCGCTGGAAGGCTCGTTTGATTGGGTTTTAATTAAAGCACCTAAAACATTGGCTTTGCTTGAGGATCAATTGATACGCTTACATCCGCATTTGCAGCCGTCAACCAGGGTCATTGTGGCGGGTATGATAAAAGCGCTGCCATCTTCGGTTTGGAAGTTGCTGGAGCGTTTGGTGGGGCCTACAATAACTTCGCTGGCAAGAAAAAAAGCGCGACTTGTTTTTGCAACATTCGATCCAGCGTTAGTCATTCCGGTTAGTCCTTATCCGGTTTGTTATCAACTTGAAGGTTCTGATTATTTAATTAGTAACCATGCCAATGTATTTTCGCGGGATAGTCTTGATATTGGCACACGCTTTTTTCTCCAGCATCTACCTATCAGGCAAGGTCCTTGTGACATTATAGATTTGGGCTGCGGTAATGGTTTGCTGGGTTTAATGGCTGCCGAGAAAAATCCGCAGGCTACGATTCATTTTGTGGATGAGTCTTTTATGGCGGTTGCGTCCGCTAAAGAAAACTTTTATCGGGCTTTTGGCCCTGAGCGCAAGGCGACTTTTCGGGTCGGTGACGGGTTGACGGATTTTGAACCGGCTTCTGCCGACCTTATTTTGTGTAATCCACCGTTTCATCAGTTGAATGCAGTGGGTGATCAGATTGCCAACAGCCTTTTTGTGGCATCAAGAAAAGTATTAAGGCAGAATGGGGAGTTATGGATCATTGGTAATCGACATTTAAATTATCACATTAATCTTAATCGATTGTTTGGCAAGCACACAGCGGTTGCTGCCAATGCCAAATTTGTTATTTTAAAGGCTATCGCAAAAACGCTTGTGTAAGTTTTTTGGCTGGGTATTTAGGGGCAGTTAACACAGGTTAATGACATGCGTTTACAAAATTGCGCCCACGCAAAACTTCTCGGTTTTGTTGCCAAAACGAGCCTCACCAGTTTTCAGTGATTAAATTAAAGTCTTAAACGCTTTACAAATCGGGTTAAAAGGTCGCGCTTAAACAACTTTTACAGCTTACCGGGTTTAACACACGTTATAAAGGACTAAACCCAAAAGCCAGTCGACTTTTGGGTTTGGTTTATAAGTTTGTTACGCGGGGGTAACATTCTCAGCTTGCGGACCTTTTTGACCTTGAGTTACTTCCATAGTAACTTTCTGGCCTTCGCGCAAGGTTTTTCGGCCGGCGCCGTTAATTGCACTGTGATGAACAAAAACGTCTTTGCCACCTTCTTGTTCAATAAATCCAAAACCTTTTTCATCATTGAACCACTTAACGGTACCTACAACTTGATCAGACATATCACACTCTTAACTTAAAAAAACGCCACTATAATTGGCTTTACAGATTCCAGCTTCATAAAGAAACCGACTCAAACTTGAACTACGGTGAAATAGTAGCACTAAAAATGTAAGTAGGGCAAAAAAACATTTTAATTAAACTTCGATTATTTTTTCTCCAACAGTTTTTTTATGCTTTTAAAAAAAACCAAGACTTGTTTTTACCTTGTTTTTAACGTGGGAATACGCTCAAAAAAGGTATGTACAATCAGTGCGGAGAGTATAAGTAGCGTGCCAGTCACCACTTTTAGGGTGAGTGGTTCATGGTTCATGACATGCCCCAACATCAGGGCAAGTAAGGGCGACATCAGCGTAATTAAGGCAACCCGTGTAGCTGGCAAATGCGTCAGTAAATAGTAATAAAGCACAAAGCCCAGGCTGGTGGCAATGATGCCCAGATAGATAATCGCTACCAGACTGGTGGGTGTCAACAAAACAGGCCAGTGACCATCGACTAGCCACCACGTCAGCAGGTAAGCGGGCAGCGCCAATAACAGGCCGCCGGTTACTTGGGATAGCGCGGGTAATTTTGCCGCGATGCGTTTTACCCAAACCGCACTGAGCGATTGTAAAAATGCGGAAACCAGCACGCCACCAATGCCTAAAACGGCATCATGGCCTAATTGCAATGCCGAACCAAACATAACAATCAAGCCACCCATGCCCAAGCCATAAGCGAGTAACTTGCCCAGCGTAAGACTCCGTTCGCCTAAAAAAATAGCGGCTAATAAAGCGGTCATCAGTGGCGTAAGGCCAAATATCACCGAAATCCAGCCAGAGGGAATAAATTGCGCGGCCCAGTAAACGGCCAGCATGGCCCCATAGATTTGCAACGCTATCGCAAGATAGGTTAAAAGCGCTTTGCGATGCCAGGCCAAGCGTTGCTGCATGAGCGCCAGTACCAATAGGATGCATACCGTACCAATCGCCATACGGGCGGTAACACCAAATAGAAAGCCGGGGCCTTGACCACTCCATTTGATAGCCAGCGGCGTTGTCGCCCAAAGTAAAATAACACTGATATAAGTTAAGGTAATACGCATTGGCTTTAAAATTGGCAGGAAGGAAAGGGCAGGTTATAGGCAAGCTTTGCCAAAAGTATCACGGTAAATAAACACTCCAACGCATACCACCTAGTGCGGCACTTTTACCCCCTTCCAACTTGCCACCCAACAAACCGATTAATTCAAAAACGACGGTCACGCCAATACCATTCCCATGAATATTTTCATCCGCACGAATCCCTCTTTTTAAAATATCATTAAACTTGCCAACGGGAATTCCCGGGCCGTCATCTTCAATTTCAAGCAGCAAAAAAAAGTTGCAGCGGCTTTTACGTTGATTGAGGGCGATGCTGACCTTGACGGAATGAACACACCATTTACAGGCGTTATCCAATAAATTGCCGACAATTTCATACATATCTCCTTCTTCACAATAAACCAGGCATTGTTCCGGGATGGTTAGCTCAAAGTTGATGCCTTTATCGATATAAACCTTGCTTAACGAGGCGATTATCTTGTTGATAATAACCGAGACATCAATGGTCTTGCTGGCTTTATGTTCGCCTTTGGCAGCGGCGCGTTGTAATTGATATTCAACAATTTGATTCATTCTGGAAATCTGTTCCTGCACGGTTTCCTTGTTGTCACTAAAAAATTCGACACAACCACGCAATATGGTAAGCGGTGTTTTTAAGCTGTGCGCCAAATTAGTCAGACCTTTGCGAGAACGTTCCAAATGCGCCCGCTCATGGGTTATAAAGGCATTAAGAGTACCCGCCAAACCCTTCAGTTCGGTTGGATAGTTACCGTCCAAAAGGGTTTTTTTACCTTGTTCTATTGCTTCAAGATCTTTTACGATGCTCCGTAGCGGTTTTAAACTCCAGCGTAATAAGGAAAATTGAATAAAAACCAAAACCACCCCGATAATCAATAACCAGAACCGTAAGGTTTGTTGGAGCTGTTTAATTTGGCTGCCAACAAACCGCGCATCCTCAGCGACAGTAAAGACAAATTCACGATTGATAGCCTCCACATTTTGCCAAAGGACGGCATAATGCAGCACATAACGTCCATGCTTATCAAGCACAAATACCGAATCACCGGCACTTAATTCAGGTGGCACTATCTCTTCCAGGCCAATTGCTGAAGGGGAGTGCCAAACCGGCTTGTTAGCTTGCTGAATAAAGCCGTAAAGACCGGAGCCAGGGCTTGTCAGGCGTGGATCATGTAAATTGGCAGGCATGACTAATTCGCCGGCATTATCCAGTTTGGCCGCCGATAACAGTGAGTACGCTTGGACTTGTAAGGTTTCCCGCAGTGCTTGTTCGGCACTTTCACGAAAGCCTTGTTCAAGAACAATAGCAACCAGTGCAAAGAAGGCGGCCAGTACCAAACCTTCTGCAATGAGTAATCGAAAACTTAATGATTTAGTGCGCATTTAAAGCCTTTTAAATAAGAAATCGGCAGTGCCAATAGGGTAGGGGCAATGCTGTTAAGTTAAGCGTCTCTAAGCAAGATAAGCCGTTGACTGAGCGGAGCCGCGTTGGCTGAGCGGAGTCGCGTTGACTGAGCGGAGTCGAAGCCGGCAAAATCGCTTCAGGCGCATCCGCTACTTGGGACACAAGTAACATTGCTCCTTCTCCAGCGGGAGAAGGTTGAGATGAGGGGGATTAAATAAGGGTTTTCTCCACTTTAATTTCCCCTCTCCCAACCCTCTCCCGCTAGAGAGGGCTTTAAGTAACTGAGCAACCCAATCTTTTAGTCTCTCCCCCAAGTAGCGGATGCGCCCAATCGCTTCGACTTTGCTCAGCGAACGGGTTAACTTAACGGTATTGGGGTCAGAGTCATGTCCTGCTCAAGAAAGGCCGGTAGAAATCCGGTAACCGCGTCCCCGCAAAGTTTCAATCGGCTTACGAGTGCTGTCAGGATCAAGTTTCTTTCTTAGGCGACCGATAAAAACCTCGATAACATTACTGTCACGGTCAAAGTCTTCATCGTAAATATGTGCCGTTAATACGGATTTTGAAATCAATTCGCCCTTACGAAACATTAAATATTCCAGCACCTTGTATTCGTAAGCGGTTAACTCCAACTTTACCCCAGACACCGAAACTTCCTGCGCAACGGTATCCAGTTCAATATTATCATGCGTTAACACCGGATGCGCTTGCCCTGCCGAGCGTCTAATCAC
>CAIQND010000741.1 GCA_903873045.1 uncultured Methylococcaceae bacterium
ACTTTTAACTGACCAATCCGATGAGGTGTCTTCATCGGCTAAACAATGGTCTTTGGTCAGTTGCTGTAATTGATTATTTCTCAGACGATACAATCGACTGTCACCCGCCCACAAAAAACCGCAACGTTCTGTATCGCAAACTAAAGCGACAACCGTACTGCCAACAATCTGATGGTTATATTTTTTAGCCGCAAGTTGCCTTAGCTGGATGTTAACACGTTGTAAGCAAAAACCGACCTCTTTTATATAATCTTCCATCGGTGTGGTGGGTATCAGATCTTTTAGCGTATTAACAATTAACTGACTCGCAACATCCCCAGCTTTATGACCACCCATGCCATCAGCAACCACCCACAAACCCGCTTCAGGTCTGTTTAATAAGGAATCTTCATTATGTTTGCGGCGTTTACCCGTATCGGTAACTGCCCATGAGCGCCAACCCGGTTCGGTCGCTGAAGTATTATCACTGCCCAAGATACTACTTAAGCTTAACGGTTCTGTTTCAGTCGCTGGTCTGATTACGTCTGCAACCGATTTAGGATGGTTTGTCGACATGCAGGGCATCAAGGAGTCAATACGCGCTTCTTTATTAGAAGTTTTACCGCTTAAAAATTCGGCAAAACTGCCAATGGGTGGTAATCCTTGGCAGGCTAACAGAGCGGGTTGAACATCCTCCGACCCTGCGTTACTCCATAAACTGTAGCCTGGCATAAAAGTGGCCAATAAATGTGCAGTGAGACCGGTAAACGCCTCGCTTGTTTGTGCTGCATTTTCCAAGGGTGCGTAAAAAACGTCTGCGCCAAAAGAATGGGCTGGCTCAGTCAATGCAGGCGGTGGCTGAGACGGTAATGGAATATTTTGAACCAGTTGATCGAAGGCATTGATATCCAGATTACCTTCCAACCCTGTTAAAGCGACATCTTCAAGTTGTTCAAACCATACATTGCCCGTCGATAATACCAACGGCAATGAGGGAGATTGTTCAAAGACGACAGCAACCGTCAACGGAAAATAACGCCCCACTTTATCAACACTGGGCATTACGATGCCAGCGACTGCCTGGTTACCGCAAACACCGGGGCTTAACAAAAACCGCCATATCGGACTGGTTAAATAACGGCTTAACCAGTCGCCTCCAAGCTGTTCCTGACTGGTCGCAATAGCACTTTGTAACCAAGTATCCCAAGCACTTATAAAGTCATCGGGCAAACGTCTGGACACGAAATCACCCACCATCGGTAACTTACCGTAAAAACCAACGCGGGCTTTTAATTTCACGTTTACAAACTCGCTGGTAAGCGGAAGTTATCGAATTCTCTCATTGAGAATGGATTATCCACGCTATTTGCACTCAGTTCATAACGTGCTTGCAGACCGTCTATGTCAAAAGTGAGGATATATTTATCCTGATCGATTTTTTGGATGTTCACCATTGCCAATGCTCTAAACCACGCCCATTGCCCTTCTATTTCTTTATGTAGTTTTTTGCCGTCCTTGGTGTCAAAACCAAAACTCACCAAGCGACTACCGTCGGTTCCCGGCCACTGAAAAGCAGCGCTTTTACCGGCTTCATTTGGACTATACTTGCTTTGTTGCCCTTCAATATTTAACCAAAACGCGGTGGCATCAGGATGTAGCGATAACGGTTTTAACGTAAACTTGACTGAAGGTGTCGTGCCGCCATTGGCGAAAAATATTTGTTTAAGTTTAGCCGCGCCTTGTAGTTGCGCCAGTACCGTCGCAGATACGCTGATCGCCTGATTATTTTGCGAAATCATCCGCCAATTTTTACCGCTGGTATCAACAAAAGCTTGTAAATTTTTATTAAAAAACCCGTCAACCAAGCCGCCTTGTGCAAAAAATCGGCCAAAATCTTCCAAAGTCACTTCTTTACTACTTGCTCTGGTAAAAGGGTAACGCCCTTGAATGCCGGATTGATACAAGGGCATCACTTCACTTTGCCAAAGCCGATTTAACTGGGCTTTGCTGTTATCCAAAATAATATCTTGATTGCCGGCGGCCAATACTTGAGTCATGCTTTTAAGAGGCTCAGGCAAATGAGCCGATTCCATTTTCATTTTTGCCACGGCATCACCGCCTCCGCCTTGCTTGGCTTTTTCTATAGCGACACCGCCTACATTTGAAGTGCCGCTCAGGTCTATCATATAACCATAGAGTTGCCCCAAAACCTCAAGCGTTCTGTCTAAAGGCACTGCCCCACCCGCCCCTCTAACTAAAGAGGTTAAGGGTTGAAAATGCTGCTCAACCTCACTGCCCAGCGGCTTGTCTGTTTGTCCTGTTTTCCCTGCTGATTTAGCGGCATCAAGAAGTTTGCCGACACGACTGTTAGCGGCTACTTGCTGTAGCTTGGCGGCTGCATCTTCAGGCCCGGCGGGGCTAACAGTCAATGACGTTTCCTTATTTAAGGCTTCCAGTAGTTTACGCAAGGGTGAATCGGGGGCAGAAATAAATTCCAGAACTTCAGTGGCTTGCGTTGGGTTGTTGATGGTTTTTAATTTTGTGTTATCAAGCAAACCATCCCAGTATTTTATGTAGTCCTGATAATAGTAATGATGAATCGCCTCTTCTAACTGATCGCTATCGACCACTTCTGTCTTGACGGCATCACCGAGAACCCAACTGCCTGTCACCGACTCGGCTACCTGATCTTTACTTTGCTTTAAAAATACCGAATAAAAACCCTCATAGGTAAATAAATAAGGGATGGTTTGTTGTGCCAGCGTACCGTTTTTAGTTGCAAATACCCGCTCGGCATTAATACCCAAGGCATCTTGCAATTTAAAGTCTTGCGCTGTTGTTTGCAGGGCATCATTTTTGATTCGCATATAAATTTGCTGCGCTACCGGAATGCTGTTTAAGTTATGCCGTACTGCGGAAATAAGCCGTTGATTAAGTTGCTGGGACTCTGGCGGCAGTTTGAGTAAATTATCTAAATGGCTAAGTAATTGTGCTTGGGTTGTTGTATCGGTGGCGTAAGTATTTTCCCAATCAACGGCAATCCAGGGTCTTAATAATTCCGGTTTTAATCTTTTGGTATCGCCCAGCATTAAATAAACTTCTAACAACGAGTACAAAATATCAGGATTATCTGTCTTCTCTTTAAGGCGCTGTTCCAATCGGTTTTTTATTAACGGCAACAGAGATTTTTGCAACAACTCGTTATAGGTTTCCTTAATGACGGGTTGTAACTTGTCACCTTGATAAAGTCCGGAAGTCATTAAAACCGGCACATCTTCAGAATAGACGCGAGTTATATCCTGCATGGCATTCATGCGCGTTAACAAGGCGGAAAAATCACTCTGCCCATTAGGTGTAGCCGTAACAACGGTGTTGTATTGCTGAATTTTACTTAAGGTATCCGCGATGGCGGTTTGATTTTTGTTATAACTGGTTAACCATAAAACCGACATCAGCACAATAATAGCGACAGCACCCGCATAAACGCCATTACGCAATAAAGTCTGAACTCGCTCAATGTGTGGATTAACGCCAACTAGCAGAGCTTCTTCAAAGATGACTTCTTTCAATAACCGCGTAATAAAATAACTGCTGCCTTTACCGCTAAATAAAGGCGCAGAAGCCCTGTCTAATTTAAAGGTATTTGCCAGCGTCCCCATTAATCGGTCTATGGGTGTACCTTCCTGGGTTCCGGAGGTTAAATATACACCGCGTAAATAAGGTGCGCTTTGATAACGGTTAGCCCCATAGCATTCTTGTAAAAAGCTCAACAAGCTTTCTCTCAACAAGGACATTCTTTGTGGAAAACCAAAAATCAGGTTGCGTCGTTGTAAGTCACGCTCTTCTTGTAAACGTCGTGGTAATTGCTCATTTAATCGTATTAACAGCTCATCAAAATCTTTACCCACTCGGGTAATAACATCCAAAGGATTATTAATATCTTCGTCAGGAAAAGTGACACCCCAGACTTGCGCCCGTTCTTCTTTACTTAAATGGGCAAAAAAATCATTAAAGCCGGCAATTAAATCTACCTTGGTAAACAGCATATAAATGGGGAAACGAATGCCAAAATGGCTGTGTAATTCTTCAATACGCTTCCTGATTGCCTGGGCATGCAGGCTTCTTTCTGCTTCAGTTTGCGTGAGTAAATCCGACAAACTCATGGTGATAAGCACACCATTAACCGGTCTTCTGGGACGATGTTTTTTTAGCAAATCCAAAAAACCCAACCATGCCGCTTTATCAACTGCTTCATGACTATCTTGTGTTACATAACGTCCTGCCGTATCCAATAACACCGCTTGATCAGTAAACCACCAGTCGCAATTTCGGGTACCGCCCACGCCCCGCATAGCGCCTTTGCCAAACTTGTCGGCCAAAGGAAACTCCAGTCCCGAATTAATTAAAGCCGTGGTTTTACCCGAACCCGGCGGGCCAATAATGATGTACCACGGCAAATCATACAGATAATTTTTGCCTTGGGTATTTTTAGCCCCTTTCTTTAACGTTTGCAGCGCCTCATCAAAATTAGTGGCAATCTTTGCCACATCGGCATCCGCTTCTTTATTTTGCTGGGTATTTTCTGTGCCGGACGGCGAGACTAAATCAGTCGCCATTTGGGCATTAGCCCGATTGGCTTTTAATTGAATGCGCAGATTATTTAATCCCCACAAAACCACCATAACCAGAACAATTATTAATCTGGAAAAATCTGTTTCCAGCGGAATATGTCCGGCAATCGCGATAAGAGGACCAAAAAACCAAATCAATAAACTTAAGGCAATGATACCTAACAG
>CAIQND010000742.1 GCA_903873045.1 uncultured Methylococcaceae bacterium
GATGGTCAAAATGTCCATCAGTTACGCCGAACCGAGTTGTACAATTTGCGTAAACGCTTGGGTATGTTGTTTCAAAGCGGTGCTTTATTAACAGACATGAATGTGTTTGATAATGTGGCTTTTCCGTTACGTGAACATACGCATCTTCCTGAATCCATGATTCGTACGCTGGTGTTAATGAAGTTGCAGGCGGTAGGTTTAAGAGGCGCCCGTGATTTGATGACCAACGAACTTTCCGGCGGCATGGCCAGGCGAGTTGCCTTGGCGCGGGCAATTGCCCTGGATCCGATGATGATTCTGTACGATGAACCGTTTACCGGACAAGACCCTATTTCGATGGGGGTGTTGGTGCATCTGATCAAGTCGTTAAATAATATTTTGGGTCTGACTAGTATTATTGTCTCTCATGATGTGCATGATACCGCAGCAATTGCTGATTATATTTATGTTTTGTCGGGTGGCAAAATTGTGGGTCAGGGTACGCCCCAGGAAATTCAGCAATCCGACTCTGAATGGGTACAACAATTTATGACCGGGGCGGCGGATGGTCCGGTACATTTTCACTACCCGGCAAAAGATTATGTTGATGATTTGATGTCATCCGGAAAACGTTATTAATGATTAATTAAGTTAATGCAACACTGTACTTTCTGGTTTGGCTCTTATATCAGCCGATTTTAAGAGCGCCAAGACACCACAAACTTAACGCTGACTGTATAAATAGACTATAAAATGATTCAATTTCTACAATATTTGGGTAAAAGTACGCGTACCAGCTTTACCAAGTTGGGGCGTTCAACCTACTTTTTGCTCCAGACTCTTTCCGGCACACTCAGCGTATTGCTTCGCCCCCGATTACTGCTTAATCAGTTGTATTCTGTAGGTGTGTTATCTTTTTTAATTATCTCCATTTCCGGGTTGTTTGTCGGTATGGTTTTGGGTTTGCAGGGTTATTACACGCTGTCTGATTTTGGCGCAGAAGAAACACTGGGTGTGATGGTGGCGGCTTCTTTAGTGCGGGAATTAGGGCCTGTGGTTTCGGCGCTTTTATTTGCGGGCAGGGCGGGTTCTGCTTTAACGGCGGAAATTGGTCTGATGAAAGCGACCGAGCAGCTATCGGGCATGGAAATGATGGCGGTTGATCCGATAAAGCGCATTATTACTCCGCGCTTTTTGGCTGGCTTGTTATCAATGCCGTTACTGGCTGCCTTGTTTAGTGCCGTAGGTATTATTGGCGGGCAGATAATCGGTTCCGGCTTGTTGGGCGTTGATGAAGGTGCCTATTGGGCGCAAATGCAGGCCAGTATAGATTTTAAGGATGACATCATCAATGGCGTTATCAAAAGTATCGTATTTGGTTTTGTAACCTCTTGGATAGCCTTGTTTGAAGGTTACGATGCCATTCCCACTTCGGAAGGCGTTAGTCGCGCGACGACGCGTACCGTCGTTAATTCCGCTTTTAGTATTTTAGGTTTGGATTTTATCCTGACCGCACTCATGTTTGGAGACCATTAAGATGCAGCACACCAGTACTCAGGACACGCTTGTCGGGCTTTTTGTCGCCTCAGGTATTGTCGGACTGTTTTTTCTTGCCATGCAAGTCAGTAATTTAAGCTCTTTTACTGACGGGGAAAGTTATACTATAACCGCGCGTTTTGAAAACTCAGGCGGACTAAAACCTAAATCTCCGGTTTCTGCTGCCGGCGTCAAAATCGGCAAGGTCAGTTCAATTAGCTTTGACCCAAAAACCTACGAATCAGTCGTTCAGATGAGTATTGATTCAAAGTACAACACGCTTCCGGATGATACAACCGCCAGTGTGTTTACCGCCGGTTTGTTAGGTGAGCAGTACGTCAATCTTGAACCGGGCGGTTCAGATGTGTATTTGCAGAATGATGGAAAAATTGATATCACTAATTCAGCCATCATTCTTGAAAAAGCTTTGGGTCAATTTTTGTTTAAGTCAGCGGAAGAAAAAAAGTGACAAAACTCAGCATCATTGATCAGGGAGCGGGGCACTTTATTATCGATGGCGATTTAACTTTTTCGACCATTGACAAGCAGACGGTAAAATCATTTGCGTTTTTAAGTGCCGCGAAACCGATCACTATCGACCTGTGTCGTGTTGCTTGCACAGATAGCGCGGGTCTTGCGTTAATGATTGAATGGATCAAATATACGCGACATCATAGAATCCAGATAGCGTTTAAAAATATTCCCGAGCAACTGCTCAACCTTGCCAAGCTAAGTGGTTTTGATAAAACAGGCCATTTTGCCGAGCAAACTGTAGGGGGTCAAGATGTTGAACCCTTACCTTTTACAGAGAACAACTAAGTACCCTTATGGATAAATTAATTATTACCGGCGGCACACGACTTTCTGGAGAGCTGCGCATCTCTGGTGCTAAAAATGCGGCGTTACCCATTCTTGCTGCGACTTTACTTTCCGATACGCCGGTGAGTGTGGGCAACATTCCGCACTTGCATGACATCACCACGAGCATGGAGTTATTGGGTCGAATGGGTGTGCATTTGGTGGTCGACGAGAAAATGAATATCGAAGTCGATAGCAGCACCATCACCAGTTATGAGGCTCCTTACGAATTGGTAAGAACCATGCGTGCCTCGATATTGGTGCTGGGGCCTTTGTTGGCGAGGTTTGGTGAGGCGCATGTGTCATTGCCGGGCGGTTGTGCTATCGGTACACGGCCTGTTGATATTCATATCAATGGTCTTATCAAGATGGGCGCTGATATTACTGTCGAAGGGGGGGTTATTCATGCAAAAGCGGTGCGTCTAAAAGGCTGTCGTTTATTGCTTGAACAAATCACCGTGACCGGTACGGAAAATTTATTGATGGCAGCGACTTTGGCGGAGGGAACGACCATTATTGAAAATGCGGCCAAAGAACCTGAAGTGACTGATTTGGCTTATTTCCTTAATGCCATGGGTGCAAAAATTTCCGGTATAGGGACTAACGTTCTGGTGATTGAAGGGGTTGAAAGGCTGGGTGCTGATAAGTTGCACTATGACATTCTTCCAGACCGAATTGAAACCGGCACATATCTGATTGCAGCGGCCATTACGGGCGGTAAAGTTAAACTTAAAAACACGCGCCCTGATATTCTGGATGCTGTTCTCGAAAAACTGGTTGAGGCAGGCGCTGAAATCACCACCGGTGAAGACTGGATTGAGTTGGATATGCACGGTAAAAAACCTAAAGCGGTGTCTCTTCGCACGGCACCTTACCCGGCTTTTCCAACGGACATGCAGGCTCAATTTATTGCCATGAACTGTGTTGCCGAGGGTGTGGGTATTGTTACCGAGACGATTTTTGAGAACCGGTTTATGCATGTTCAAGAATTGCAACGCATGGGCGCTGACATTAAGCTGGAATCCAATACCGCCATTTGCACCGGCGTTAAAAAACTGACTGGCGCACCGGTCATGTCAACGGATTTAAGGGCATCAGCAAGTCTGGTGATAGCCGCCTTGGTTGCTGAAGGCAGTACGCTGGTTGATCGTGTTTACCATATTGACCGGGGTTACGATCACATCGAAGAAAAACTCTCTCAGATAGGTGCGACCATCCGTCGTGTTTCAAAGTAAGGATTAACATGCTAACTATCGCCGTATCTAAGGGCAGAATTTATGAAGAAGCGTTGCCCTTGTTGGCAGAAGCCGGCATTGTGCCTATTGATGACCCTAAAACCTGTCGCAAATTAATTCTTGCGACCACCCGCGAAGATGTCCAGTTGGTGATTATCCGCGCGACCGACGTGCCTACTTTTGTAGAATATGGCGCGGCAGATTTGGGGATTGCCGGTAAAGATGTGCTGCTGGAGCATGGCGCAGAAAGTTTGTATGAACCATTGGATTTAAATATCGCCTGTTGCCGGTTGATGACGGCGGCACATAAGGGTGCCCCTGAACATCAAGGTCGCATTCGTGTGGCTACTAAATACGTTAAAATTGCCCAAAGCTACTTTGCCAGTAAAGGCATACAGGCCGAGATTATTAAGTTGTATGGTTCAATGGAGCTTGCGCCATTAGTCGGTCTTGCTGATTGTATTGTGGATTTGGTTGATACCGGCAATACCTTAAAGGCCAACGACCTTGAGCCGCGTGAACTTATTATGAATATAAGCTCCCGACTGGTGGTTAATAAAGCGGCCATGAAAATGAAGCATGAAGCGATTTCTGCGTTACTGATTCAATTTGAAAAAACCTTGGCAAATAGGTAAGTCTTATCTAACACGCTCACTATTTTAAGTAAGCTGGCGGAATTATTATGTATATCAAATCCCTTATTTATGAAGATCAATCTACCGATTGGAAACTGGAAAAAATAGAATTTAAATCGCTGACATTGTTAGTGGGTGTTTCTGGTGTAGGTAAAACGCAAATATTAAAGGCACTGCTTAACTTAAAAAGAATTTCGCGCGGGAAATCTTTAAATGGCTTGAAATGGGAAGTTGATTTTAGCACCAGTACGGGTCACGACTGCAAATGGATTGGTGCGTTTGAAAATAAAGGATTTATTTCAGAGTTCATATCTGAAATTTTTGATGAGGAAGATGAAAAAGATAGCCCATATATAAATAATGAACTGTTGATTATTGATGGAACTTCAGTTATTGAAAGAAATAAAGACGGAATTATCTTCAATAAAGAGAAAACTGTTAAATTATCACAGCAAGAAAGTGTTATTTCTTTATTAAAAGAAGAGGAGCAAATAAAGGATATTCACGATGACTTTAAAAAGATTCTTTTTGATGATAATGCAGGCAATAGCTCTAGGTTTGAAAGATTTGGTTTCGATGATGAAATAGAATTAAAATCTAAAAAATATAAGAGCTTAAAGGCTATTAGGAATAGTGATGAAAATATTAAAATCAAACTTTGCTTGCTATATAAAAATCAAAAAAAGTCATTTGAAGAAATCGTAAATGTCTATGTTGATATATTTCAGCATGTTGAGGGTATAAAAATAGAGCCAATTAGTTCTGATTACAAAAAAGTTCCTGTTTTTTTTAGAAAATTTCCATTTATTCAAATCAAAGAGAAAAACGTATCGCATTGGATAGATGAATTCAAAATATCATCAGGTATGTTGAGAACCTTAATGCACATTGCTGAATTATATTTATGTGCTGATAACACCATTATATTAATTGACGAATTTGAAAACAGCCTAGGTATAAATTGTATTAATCAAATCACGCGTAGCATACTTGCCTCTGAGCGTAATTTACAATTCATCATTACCAGTCATCATCCATATATTATTAATGACATAGGTCTTGCACATTGGAAAATAGTAACTAGAAAAGGCGGCGTAGTTACAGCCATTGATGCTGAAAAATTGGGTATTGGTAAATCCAAACATCAAGCGTTTACACAACTGGCTAATTTAACGGCTTATTCAGAGGGCGTAGAAAGTTGAAATATTTACTTTCTAGTTGAAGGTGAAAAAACTGAGCCTAAAATTTATCCGCAATGGTTGAGGCATTTAGTTCCTCAATTATCGAGAGTCCGGTTTGCTGATGAAGCTGGTATTAATAATTATTATCTTATGAGTGGCATGGGGTCTCCGCGTCTTCTTACGAATGAGCTTGCCAACTCAGTAGCCGAAATTAACGAACTGGGTAATTTCGATTATCTTGTTCTGGTTATTGATGCTGACGATATGAGTGAACAAGAAAAAATAGCTGAAATAGAGATCTTTATAATAGATAATAATATAGTTTTAAATTCAAGCTGCCATTTATACATTATTGCTCAGAAATGTTGTATGGAGTCTTGGTTTTTAGGTAATAGAAAAGTTTATACCAAAACGCGCGGCAAACGAAGTGACTTTTATAGCTATGCTAAATTTTATGATGTTTCGCAACAAGACCCAGAATTAATGACTAAACCAGATTGGTTTAATAATGGATCTATTTCTATTTATCATGAAGCTTATTTAAGAAAAATGTTAGCAGAAAAGAATATTAGATATTCTAAAGCTAATCCTAATGAAGTGGGTGAAAAACATTATTTGGAGCAATTGCAAAAGCGCGTAGAAGAAACCAATCACTTATCCAGCCTAAGAAATTTCTTTAGTTTTTGCGAAACCCTTTCAGCATAAAACTTTAGTTATACGAAATATTATTTAATTTTTACTTGCTTGCCTATCTTATGCCTGACTTAAACATACAAAAAATCGATGCCAGCTCCCCCGACTTTGACCGGCAATTGCAGCATCTTCTGGCTTGGGATGAAGCCGACGATTTGGATATTCAGCAACGGGTATTGGCGATTATTGCGGATGTCCGCAAAAACGGTGATAAAGCGGTTATTGACTACACGAACCGTTTTGATCAGCGCAATATTACTCAGTCGTGTGAGTTGGAATTGTCTAAAGAAGCGCTTAAATCAGCGTGGGAACAATTGCCGCCCGAGCAGGCGCAAGCGCTGCAAATAGCGGCTGACCGTATTCGTGCTTATGCGGAGCATCAAAAAATACAGTCTTGGCAATACACCGAGGCTGACGGTACGGTTTTGGGGCAAAAAGTGACACCGTTGGATCGTGTTGGCCTTTATGTGCCGGGCGGTAAAGCGTCCTACCCCTCGTCCGTGTTAATGAACGCGATTCCGGCAAAAGTAGCGGGGGTTAGTGAATTGATTATGGTGGTGCCCACGCCTCAAGGTGAAACCAATACGTTGGTTTTGGCGGCGGCGTTCCTGGCGGGTGTGGATCGGGTCTTTACTATCGGTGGGGCGCAAGCTGTTGCTGCGCTGGCTTATGGCACTGAAACCATTCCGGCGGTCGCAAAAATTGTCGGCCCCGGTAATATTTATGTCGCGACTGCCAAAAAACTGGTGTTTGGGCAAGTGGGGATTGACATGATTGCCGGGCCTTCGGAAATTTTGATTATCTGTGACGGCAAAACCAATCCTGACTGGATTGCCATGGATTTGTTCTCTCAGGCAGAGCATGATGAAAATGCGCAGGCTATTTTAATCAGCGATGATGCTGATTATCTTAAAGCGGTTGAGCAAAGCATCAATAATTTATTGCCGGGTATGGAGCGTGCCGAGATTATTAAGGCATCGTTATCAACCCGAGGCGCATTAATTAAAGTGGCTAGTTTAAAGCAGGCTGCCGATATCGCTAACATTATCGCCCCTGAACATTTGGAATTGTCTGTTGAAAATCCCGAAGCATTAAGTGAACGCATTCGTCATGCGGGCGCTATTTTTATGGGGCGCTACACACCTGAAGCTTTGGGTGATTATTGCGCGGGCCCTAATCATGTTTTACCGACGTCCGGTACGGCACGCTTTTCATCACCCTTAGGCGTTTATGATTTTCAAAAGCGTTCCAGTTTAATTAACTGTTCACAAGTTGGGGCAGATACCTTGGGTAAAACAGCATCCATCCTGGCGCGTGGTGAGAGCCTGACAGCACATGCACGATCTGCTGAATATAGGATGGAAGCAGGCTAAAAGCAGGTGAAAGGTTAAAGGCGCAAACAATCAAATAATTGCCTTTCACCTTTCACTTTGAACCTTTCACTTTGAATCTTGAGACTTGAACCTTGAACCTTGAACCTTTAACCTTTTCAATCTCTTCCATTTTTCGCAAAGAAGTGCTGGCAATGGCGGCTTATAAAGTAGCCGATGCGCAGGGTTTAATTAAGCTGGATGC
>CAIQND010000743.1 GCA_903873045.1 uncultured Methylococcaceae bacterium
ACTTACCGCTCGTTATTCGACGGCAGTTTGCAGGGCATTAAACGCACGGATTGCCCAGCGTTTAGTTTTCAAGGACATCCTGAAGCCAGTCCGGGGCCGAATGATGTGGAAGCTTTGTTTGATGAGTTTATTGGGATGATGAGTCATGCTAAGGAATGAGCATGAAATAATGTAACCAAGTAACATCTAACTCCCCCCCTTTGTAAAAGGGGGGTTAGGGGGGATTTTTAAAATTAAAGTTGCTCAAGTTATTTCGTGTTCGTTCCTAAGTCGTGGTAATGCTAGGCTAGGTAAATGGTAAGCTTATAAAAACTCACAAAATTAAGCCTGAATGCTATTTGTATTTGTCCATCTTGCAAGCCCTTTATAACGAATGAAGCTACTGTTTTGGAATATAAATAGAAAACCATTGGCTAGTGAACTTAAGTCATTATGTGATTGTTATGATGTGGATATTCTGGTGTTGGCAGAAAACACCATGCAGGATGCCGAAATTTTACCTGTTCTTAATGAAGATACCGATAGGATTTTTATTGCTCCTTTTAACCCTTTGGCGAAAATATCGTTTTATACGCGGATACACGCTTTTGAACTGGTACATGATGGTAGTTGGGGTTCGATTAGAAAAATAACCCATCCCATCGGAGTTGAGATTTTATTGGTTGCCGTTCATATCCCAAGTAAGCTCCACTCTGATGAAAGAGAGCAAGCCGCTATCTCAACCAGAATTGCTAACGAAATAGATAAGCGTGAACAAGAGCAAGGTCATACACTGACTATTGTCATGGGGGATTTTAATATGAATCCTTTTGAAACAGGATTGGTTAGTGCCGATGGCTTTCATGGCGTAATGGATAAGCGTGTTGCTTTGAAACAGAGTAGAACGGTATTGGGACAAGAAAAAAAGTTTTTTTATAATCCCATGTGGAGCAGATTAGGCGATGATTCCGAGGGTTATCCAGGGACTTATTATTACAATAACGGGATGATCAATTATTTTTGGAATACCTTCGATCAGGTTTTACTACGCCCTTCATTATTGCCCTATTTTAGTCAAAATAATTTAAAGGTAATTGATGAGATTAATGGAATTAGCTTAATAAGCAAGGGAAAAATATCAAATAATTTTTCAGATCATTTACCTTTAGTGGTCAAATTAGAAATATCACAACTTATTGGAGATAAATAAATGGCTAATTTTTTTGATGATGTTATTGAAGAAACTTCTGTAAAGCCGCCTATTGCGGTTTTAAAAGAACTGGCACAAGAGTTGGCACAAAAAACACAAGGACTGTTAGTTGGTAAGGTTGAGCAAAGCAATCGTTCTAACGACTTTAGCTTGGAGTTTTACATTACAGCACCGTCATTAAATAATTATAGTTATGAAGTTTTTAGAGTAAAGCATAATTTAAACTTTTATCCTTTAATGCTAACGAAAACAGCGGATATGGGAACAGGGGAAGGGCTAGCAGCAAGGGCGGGGTTATCCTCTGTTGTTACGGGCTATGGCGCTGACGAAGTAAAAAACCTAGAGAAGTTTGAAGAAAAGCTTAAAATAATTTTTTCTTCCCCAGAAGTTAAAAAAGTAATTAATGGATTATTAGCGCAAATTAAATCGGCATAACTAATGAAAACTATAAAACTTGACGTTCATGCACTGCTTACCAAAATGTCATTGATTTTTTAACACTGCTGGCTCAACTCGTAAGATGGGTAGTGCGTAGTGAAACCGCTCAAAAAATCTGAACATAACACTAACTGAAACATCATGAACAACGAATACACCGCAGTAATAAAACAAGATGGTGATTGGTGGGGCGGTTGGGTTGAAGAAATCCAGGGTGTCAATTGTCAAGAAGCTACATACCGCGAATTGCTGGAAAGTTTAAAAATAACGTTACAGGAAGCCTTGGTTTTTAATCGTGAAGAATCCAAGTAGGGTGTGCATTGCACAACTTTAGTTTAATTTTATGGAGAGAGTGAATAATGTCACAAGTAACCTTAGAATTAAAAAACAACGAAGACGAACAGCTTGTACTGGCGTTATTAAAACGATTAGGTATCAATTATTCAATGCAAAATGCAAAACCTTCTTCCATGAATATACCCAACAAAGAAACACGGGCCGCTATTGAAGATGCACGTAACGGCAATGGTGAGCGTTATACG
>CAIQND010000744.1 GCA_903873045.1 uncultured Methylococcaceae bacterium
ATTATCGGTCATAAAAGGATACCTCGTTTTTTTGCTTCAGTATGAATGGGCTTCCAATCATAAGGCGGTGCGTGGAATATAATATCTATTTTCTGCATTCCTATCGCTTGTTGTAATGCACCATTCAATCGTATCGTTTTTGAAACAGGGTTTTCTATCTCTTTAACCAGGTCTATAAATAAATCTATATCGCCACCCTTTGCATTATCATCAGTTCGTGATCCAAATAAATAAACTTTGGAATCATCACCGAATATTAGTGCTGTTTTTTGTTTAATAATAGCAATTTGTTCTGTGGTGAGTCGCATGAAATTATTAATGTGAGTTATGTTTGTTCGCAAAGTTAAAAAATCAGCAACGATCGATAGCTATGATTTATTTTAACCCATAATATCTTTAACATACCATTCCCACGCCAGAGCGCTCGTCGTTATACACAAGTATTCAAGTAACCGTCATACCCGCCTGGAAGCGGGTATCCAGTGCCAGGGATGGTAATTTCAAATACGTCCCTGTAGCCTGGATTCCGGCAGTCCATGCCGGAATGACGGATTTGTGTATAACGACGATCGCCGGAGCGTGAGAGCGATAGGATGGGCGTTATTTTTGCGTGTTGATAGCCATTTCTGTTTTATGCGGTAACGCCAATTTGGATATATTCAAAACCCATGGCTTCCATTCGCTGATGTTTAAACTGGTTGCGGCCATCAAAAAACAGGGGAGTTTTGAGTAGTTTTTTTATTTCATCAAAATCGGGGCTTCTAAATTCTTGCCATTCGGTTATTAATAACATGGCATCTGCATTTTTTAGGGCTTCGTATTTGCTGTCGACATAGCTGACGTTGTTATTGCCTTTAAGGTAAAAGCTTTCTGCTTCGTGCCGTGCTTTGGGATCGTAAGCGACTACTTTTGCGCCGTGTGCGGTTAGAATATTGATAATGGTAATGGCGGCGGCGGCCCGCATGTCATCGGTTTCGGGTTTAAAGGCCAGTCCCCAGACGGCAAGGGTTTTGCCGGTTAAGTCTGTTCCCAAGCGTTGGATAACTTTTTGAGCCAGTACGGATTTTTGATCGGTATTAACGGCTTCGACTGCTTCTAAAAGACGTGGGGTATAGCCGTTGTTTTTGGCGGTTTTAACCAACGCTTGTACGTCTTTAGGGAAGCAACTGCCACCGTAACCGCAGCCTGGATAGATAAAGCTGTATCCTATGCGGCTATCAGAGCCAATGCCATGTCTGACCTGATTGACATCAGCGCCGACTTGTTCACAGATATTGGCGATTTCATTCATAAACGAAATCTTGGTGGCCAGCATGGCATTGGCGGCATACTTGGTCATTTCTGCGCTTTTAATGTCCATGCCGATAAATCGGTCATTTTTGGTCATGAAGGGGGTGTAGAGTTCATGCATGATGTCCATCGCGTTGGCGTTATCGGCACCAATTACCACCCGGTTTGGCTTCATAAAGTCATCGATGGCCGCACCTTCTTTAAGAAACTCGGGGTTGGACACGACATCAAATGTTAGTTTGCTGGCACGTTGATTAAGTTCAGCTTGAATGGTTGCGCGTACTTTATCAGCAGTCCCCACCGGTACGGTTGATTTATCAACGACAACAAGGTGGCTTTGCATGTATTGGCCAATGCTTTTTGCAACCGCCAAGATGTATTGCAGGTCTGCACTGCCGTCTTCACCCATGGGGGTGCCAACGGCAATAAACAGGATGGCGGATTCTGCGATGGCTTTTTGGCTATCGGTAGTAAAACTTAAAGTATTTGTTTTCAGATTTTCCTGGATCATTTCTTCCAGTCCAGGTTCATAAATAGGCACAATGCCTTGCTGTAGCTTGGCTATTTTGCTGTCGTCAATATCTACACAAGTGACGTTATTACCCATTTGGGCAAAACAGGCACCACTGACCAGGCCAACATAGCCACTACCGATTATACTGATTTTCATGTGATTATTTATAAGTTGTTTATTGTTTAGGTTGGGTTGATTTTTGGTGATTATTCAGTTCCCCTCTTTAACAAAGAGGGGTTAGGGGATATTTTATTAGATAAATCCCCCTCAATCCCCCTTTTTCAAAGGGGGAGGTGAATGTTTACGATTTTTGTTGGTTTTAAAAAACCGGTTTTTATACGAAAAGTACGAAAAAAGGGCTGCCAACTTAAGGCGGAACACTTTTGACTATGGACAATCACGGTGAACCCAGAAAGAGTAACAATAGGTTGTAGGGGTAGATAGTTTCTACCCTTATGCACATCGTAATTTGCAAAGTTATTCGCGTAGGTCGGGTTAGCGACAGCGTAACCCGACAAATAGAAGTGTCTATAAATCAATGGTATGCTTTGTAATTGCCATCCATGGCAACTGGATTCCGGCCAATCCTCGCTTCGCTCTCCCTGCCGGAATGACGGACTTTTTGGTACTTGGCGAATCATTCTGCTGTTCAGTGTCCTGCCTTAGTTGGTAGCCTAAAAAAGTAGTTTGAGCTTGCCGTCTGGTAACTATTCAGTCCCGCCTCTTTGAATAGGGGATATTTTATTATATAAATCCCCCTTAGTCCCTCTTTTTCTAAGGGGGAGGGCGCAAGATGCCGAAGTTATTTCATGCGCATTCCTTACCTTAATTGACCCGATTATCACGTGCCGAGCTGGGGCTTTGCGATCGCGGAAAAAGCATCTTGTTCGACGCCACAAAACGCGGGGTGATTTTACAGTGGGTTCGGTTGTATTGATGTAATCCAATGGAATTGACGAGGGCTATTTAAAATGACGGGTCAGGATTTTGACTCCGATAATAGTTGTTTTATCTCAGAAACGGACAGCCCCGTCACTTTAGCTATTATTTCTATTTCTGCGCCTTCTTTAGCCAGGTTGAGTGCGATTGTTTTTGTGGTATGGCTTGTGCCTTCGTTATATCCATCTCCAAAAGAGGACTCAAACATACTGGCTTGGTAGTGTAAATCATCTTTGTAATGTTCGTAGGCTTTTTGTTCGTCTTCGGGCAATTTCATAATGCTTAATTTTTCTTGGGCTTCTTTTAGACCTTTGGCGGTAAAA
>CAIQND010000745.1 GCA_903873045.1 uncultured Methylococcaceae bacterium
AATATTGCTGGGGGAGAGCAGTGCGGCATTAAGCGCGATGGGCGATTGTTTGAAAGGAATATTCATCGGTCAGTGATTGTTTTAAGTGTAGGTGGCAATTATACCATTATTAGCTGGCGTTTTCGGACAGCCTCCTAGGCAGGATGGGGCCATCGGAATAAACACTATCACCACTTTGAATGAAGAACAGGGGTTTAACCTGACGCATGGCTTCATAGATTTTCATACCGCCGAAGTTTTCGTTAATGCCCCAACCTTGACCTGCGGTATCGCCGCCCCAGACGAAACGAATATCGTCGCTTTTGCCTATGGTATGAAAATGGCCGGTGACTGGCTCACTTTTAACGCGTGCATTGGTGAGATCTTCGAACCAAACTTTAACAAAAACATCCTCACCCTCGGGAAGGCCGACCAGATCCTGACGAGCCGTAAAGTCAGTGCCGTCCATCGCGTAAGGGCCCCGGATGGTTTTAGCATCGGTGAATTGCTCGTTGTAGGCATATTCCACAATCATTCGTGATTGACGATCGGCCCGACTCCAGATTATGGCGCGTCCCGGTGCCAAATCGCCTATTTGTATACCTTGTTCCATAAGCGGCACGCCGTCGCTCGCCACAACATTGGTTGCCATTAAAAATAGAAACGGCAATGCGGCGATTGCCGCAGTCAGATCGGTAGATTTTAGAAAATGTCGGTGATTTTTAATTACAATGTGCATGGCAATATTTCCAAAGCTAAGTTTATGAGGCTCAGATTATAAGCTGCGGTATGTGACAGAGTGATTAAAACCAGCCATTTTAGTCATTGCATAATACCCGTTAATAATTTATACCGTTGTTGACTTTGCCTGCTTGATGCATTAATAAATACAAAAGCAACCGGCCGCTTGAAAAGCACTTTAGGCTCCCTCATATCAGCAACAACTCAAACTCTTTTTTAAAAGGTGAATACGATGCGGATGGATAAATTAACCAGCAAGTTTCAATCAGCACTGGCTGATGCTCAAAGTATGGCTTTGGGGAAAGACCACCAGTTTATTGAACCCGTCCATTTAATGATCGCTTTACTCGATCAGGAAGGTGGCAGTATCAAGTCGTTACTGGCTCAAATTAGTGTTAATACGCAAATGCTGCGCACGGAATTGCTGATGGAGTTGGCACGTATAGCGACGGTTAGCGGTTCGGGCGGTGATATCCAAATCTCCAACGAATTATCTCGCCTGCTCAATTTAACCGATAAGTTGGCGCAAAAGCGCAATGATAAATTTATCTCCAGTGAGTTGTTTTTACTGGCAGCTTGCGAGGAAAAAGGGGTTTTAAATGATCTGCTCAAAAAAGCCGGTGTCATTAAAAAGAATGTCGAGATTGCGATAGAAAAAATGCGCGGTGGTGAAGTGGTTGATGATGCCAATGCTGAAGATCAACGCCAAGCCCTGAACAAATACACTATCAACCTGACTGAACGGGCGGCGCAAGGCAAACTTGATCCCGTCATCGGACGGGATGATGAAATCCGTCGTACGATTCAGGTGTTGCAACGCCGCACTAAAAACAATCCGGTACTTATCGGTGAGCCAGGCGTTGGTAAAACAGCGATTGTTGAAGGTCTGGCGCAACGTATCGTTAATGGCGAAGTACCCGAAGGCATTAAAGGCAAACAGGTATTGGCGTTGGATATGGCGGCCTTGATTGCCGGTGCCAAGTTTCGGGGTGAATTTGAAGAGCGCCTGAAAGCGGTTTTAAATGATCTTGCCAAACAGGAAGGTCAGGTCATTTTATTTATTGATGAGCTGCATACCATGGTCGGTGCCGGTAAAGCAGAAGGCGCAATGGATGCTGGTAATATGTTAAAACCGGCGTTGGCGCGGGGTGAATTGCATTGTGTAGGCGCAACGACACTGGACGAATATCGTAAATATGTTGAAAAAGATGCCGCCTTGGAACGGCGCTTTCAAAAAGTGTTGGTTGATGAGCCGTCTGTTGAAGATACCATTGCCATTCTGCGTGGCCTGAAAGAAAAATACGAAGTCCATCACGGCGTTAGTATTACCGACCCCGCCATTGTTGCGGCGGCAACGTTATCTTACCGCTACATTGCTGACCGGAAGTTGCCGGACAAAGCCATTGATTTGATCGATGAAGCCGGTAGCCGTATCCGCATGGAAATTGATTCCAAGCCGGAAGAAATGGATAAACTTTACCGGCGCTTGATTCAATTAAAAATTGAGCAGGTCGCGCTTAAAAAAGAACAGGATGCGGCATCCAAAAAACGCTTGGAGATTCTGGAAGAAGAAATTGGCGGTCTGGAAAAAGAATATTCAGATTTGGAAGAAATCTGGAAAGCTGAAAAAGCCTCCTTGCAAGGTTCAGCGCTGATTAAAGAAAAGCTGGAACATGCCAGAACCGATCTGGAAGTGGCCAGCCGCAGCAATGATTTGGCGCGTATGTCAGAGTTGCAGTACGGTATTATCCCCGCACTGGAAAAACAATTGACAATGGCAGCACCCGCCGAAGCTCAAAAAATGACCTTGTTACGCAACAAAGTCACCGAAGAAGAAATCGCCGAAGTGGTCTCCAAATGGACGGGTATACCTGTCTCAAAAATGATGGAAGGCGAGCGTGATAAATTATTACGTATGGAAGAATACTTAAGTAAACGGGTGGTCGGCCAAGACGAAGCGTTAAAAGCCGTCAGCAATGCCATACGCCGTTCCAGAGCCGGATTATCAGACCCCAACCGCCCCAACGGTTCATTTTTATTCTTGGGCCCTACCGGTGTGGGCAAAACTGAATTGTGCAAGGCGTTGGCAGAGTTTATGTTTGATACCACCGATGCTATGGTGCGTATTGATATGTCCGAGTTTATGGAAAAACATTCTGTCGCCCGGCTGATTGGCGCACCTCCGGGTTATGTCGGTTATGAAGAAGGCGGTTATTTAACCGAACTGGTCAGACGTAAACCGTATTCGGTTATTTTGATGGATGAGATTGAAAAAGCGCATCCCGATGTCTTTAATGTGCTGTTACAAGTACTGGATGATGGTCGCTTAACCGATGGTCAAGGCCGGACTGTTGACTTTAGAAATACCGTTATTGTCATGACTTCAAACCTGGGTTCTGACATTATTCAGGAGTTGGCCGGTGAAGCCCTTTACCCGGTGATGAAAGCGGCGGTGATGGAAAAAGTCAGTCAACACTTTAGACCCGAGTTTATCAACCGGATTGATGAGGCCGTGGTTTTCCATCCGTTGGGGCGTGAACAAATCAGGGCTATTTCCAGTATTCAACTTGAACACTTGCGTCAGCGTTTACGGGATCGGGAAATTGGCTTTGAAATGACCGATCAAGCCATCGATTTATTGGGTGAGGCTGGCTTTGATCCGGTTTACGGAGCCAGACCCATGAAACGCGCGATACAGCAACAACTGGAAAATCCGCTGGCGCAAGAGATTCTGTCAGGACATTTTATGGCGGGCGATATTATAAAAGTGGAGGCAGACGACGAAGGCTTGCGCTTTTTAAAAGCTTAGGCAGTCCGAAAAAATAGACTGAACGAACCTCAATGCCGTTAAGTTAAGTGCCTCTTGGCAAGATAAACCGTTGGCATAACTTAACGGCATAACTTAAAGGCATTGCGGCGAACCTCTCTGTATTCGCCCAATTCAACCGGCATATCCAATTTAGGGCAGACACATCGGTCTGCCCTTGGTTATACGCTGAACAGTGACAAATCCGCGACGGTAACCACGATCCGTATATTTTTAATCCCTTTTAGCCTGCGCTGCACACCCTGCCCTAAGTCTTGCCACCCACCATTCTGACTGAATTTCCTTACTTATAAGCCGTCTACTTGCCCTTAACTTATCTGAATGGGTGATGAATCAATTGTATCGATTAAAGAAACAATCCATATATCCACAGTATTATTGTCAATAATAATAGTCTTCTGTATAGTTAACCTGTAGTTTAAAAACCCCTTAACTTTATAGAGAGATTACCCATGAACGACCTTCAAAAAGACATTTTAACAGCTGCCGTATTTATAACCGGTTTGGTTGGTTTTATTTCAGGTGAATTTATTATTTCATCTACCTTGTTCGCCTCAGCGGCTATTGTCACTAACCTTAAATTTAACCGTAAACAAGTCAAAGCCGGTCAATATTAATGTTATGGCTGTCTTTATCGGCTCTTCTGACTTTGGCGTGATCATTAAAGTATTTAAAAAACAATATGATATAACATATTAATCACTTGGCAGATTCTAAAATAATAACCACTTTGTCGTTTTTGTAATATCCATAACCGATTGTTTTATATACGAATTAATAAATACCTCCCCTGTTACAGCATTTTAGGTGCTAAAAAATGGTTACAGTGCATATCCACAGACTTTTAAAATACCTCATAACCATTTGATTTTTTTATATTACTGGGCCACGCCAAAGTCAGAAGACCCTCTTTATCTGAATGGATTAACCCTTTTTCTTGAAGACTTCCAGAGTTTAATAGCCTTGGAAGTTTTTATGCTTTACTGCCCCGCTCGTATAAAATCCTTTAGCACAAAAAACCATTATCCTTTTAAAAAAAAACACTTCCCTACGGTCGATCTTAAACGCCACCTCGCCGTGGCTGATTTTCCGGGCTACACGTTAAAAAACATAAGGTATAATTTCTAAGCAAGCTTTGAACTCCGGTACTCGCTATTTCTGGAGTTGACGCGTGACGGGATATTTTTGAAAGTGGCCTACTGTGCAGAGATCTTATAATTTTTACTGATTGAGAATAAATAATGCAAATATGGGTTGATGCGGATGCCTGCCCGAAAGCGATTAAAGACATTTTATTTCGGGTGGCAGAGCGCACAAAAATAACGACAACGCTGGTTGCCAATCAATTTCTTCAAACGCCGCCCTCTCGTTATATCAAGCTGTTGCAAGTAGCGTCCGGCTATGACGTAGCCGATAACGAAATCGTCAAAAGCTTAAGTGCAGGTGACTTGGTCATTACCGGCGACATTCCCCTTGCTTTTGAAGTTATCTGCAAAGGCGGCCATGCGCTTAATCCACGCGGCGAACGCTATACCCAAGACACCATCAAGGAGCGTTTAAGTATGCGTGACTTTATGGATACGTTGCGCGGTAGCGGCATTGATACCGGTGGCCCTGCTGCATTAAATTCAAAAGATATACAAGCATTTGCCAATCAACTGGACAAGTTTTTGGTGCAACGGAAACAATGACACGCTGATTTAATAAAGTTTTCCGACAATATCAAGGTAAGTCAGATAAAGCCGCATATCAAATTCAAGCTGGTGATAGTCGGGTTCCATGTACTCACATAATTTGTAGAACGCTTTGTTATGCTGTTTTTCTCTTAAATGCGCCAGTTCATGCACCACAATCATTTTAAGGCATTCAAGGGGGCCATTTTTAAAAATCGATCCTATCCGAATTTCATTTTTTGATTTCAGGTTATTACCCTGAACTCTGGATACAAACGAATGCAGTCCCAAAGCCTGATGGATTACGTCAATTTTGTCATCGTAAACCACTTTGCTAAGCGGCCCGGATTGTCGAAGAAACTGATTCTTCATATCCACGACGTAGGTATAAAGCGCTTTATCTGTTCTGATGTCATGACTAACCGGATATTTTTTTAATAGCATTCCCGCCAATTTATCGTTATCGATAAGTTTGTGTACTTGATCGGTTACCGTTGCCGAGTAGCCGTTCAAGTATTTTAATGTGTTCATTTTATGTAACCGGTTTTGTTAGCTGTGTTTAATTAAGGTATAGAAACAAGGATTATACCCACGGCGGTTGGTCGCCGTTATAAGCCATAAAGTTTTTATCTGCGGCTTGGGTAATCACGCCAAGAACTGTATTTTTGACAGAAGCCTTGGCGGTGGTGGATGAAGTACGCGCCTTTGGTTTACCTGTCGTTGTTGCGGGCAAGTCCAAAGCGCCAGTTTGCGGTTGCCATTGTTTAAAAAGAGCCTGGTCTTTATCGGCGGTTACATACCATTTTTTGTTGGCGGCATCCCATCTTGCTCCCAGCGCTTTTACGGCATCTTTTTGTGCATAGGGTACAGTGAGATAGATTTTTGAATTTGTCATTTTATAACAGCAGTAGAACAGCCTTGATTAAATAATGGCTGCATTGTAAATGATTGCTTGCCTAACCGGCGTAGAAATTTAAATAATCCGATATTATAACCGACATTCCGCACCCCCTATTTACAATATTGTATTATTTTTATTGCTATATTTTTCAACAAGTTAATGTTTTTCTCTATTTTATGCTTACTGCTGTGTTTTCATATTTCAGTTTAATATTGACTGAGAATAGATGAT
>CAIQND010000746.1 GCA_903873045.1 uncultured Methylococcaceae bacterium
GCCATGACATTACCTTAAACTTTTTCATTAATGCGCCCCGTTTTCTGTAACATGGATAAAAATCCCACAGAAGCCGCTTCTATCATATCCAGTACCCGTTCAAAACCATCTTTTCCACCCAAGTAAGGATCAGGCACTTCCCTTTCATTCAACTGCGGCGCGTAATCAAGAAAATAGCTGATTTTTCTCTTATAGGCTTCGGGACAGGCATTCGTCAGCGTGAAAAAATTATTATTATCCATGGCCAACAAGAAATCAAAATCCTCAAAATCGCCCATAATGACTTTTCTGGCGCGTAAATGGGCTAGCTCAACATCACGCTCCAAAGCCGCCTGTTGCGAGCGCCAGTCAGGTGGCTCACCGACATGATACGCATGAGTACCCGCTGAATCGATAGTAAAATACGCCTCTAAATTTTGCTCTTTAAGCAGCTTTTCAAAAACGCCTTCAGCCGTCGGTGAACGACAAATATTGCCCATACAGACAAAGAGAACTTTTATTTTTTCCATATTGATGACCGCTTGAAAAGTGACTACAGCTGAATTTATTTTTTATAGAGGATGACGTTTGATCAATACCCTTGGCAGGATAGAACAACCAGCAACAAGTTGTGTCACCGCGAAGCCACCAAGATCACCAAGCGTTATAGCCTGTAACTGATTCGATTTTAGACTTTAAATGAAAGAGGTGCTCCCCAACAAGAAGCACATCCCTCCACTTAACCAAAACAAAATAAGCAAACCAATTTATTTATGGTGCTATCTTATAACTTGCTTACCCTCAGTGAAAAGTACAACCCAGCCATCAAGCAAACGGATGCTCAAGCACAATGGTTTCGTCTCTTTCAGGGCCTGTTGAAATGATGGTCACGTTAACGCCAACCAGTTCTTCAAGCCGTTTAATATAGGCTTTGGCATTATCAGGCAACGCATTGTAATCGGTCACACCGGCCGTGTTTTCAGTCCAACCCGGCATTTCTTCAATAATGGCATGGCATTGCTCATACTGATCCGCGCCTAAAGGTGCGGTTTCAGTGATTTCACCGTTTAATCGATAAGCCGTACAAATACCAATGGTTGCCATGCCATCCAGAACATCCAGCTTGGTTAAACAAATACCGCTTAAGCTGTTTAGTTTTGCCGATTTGCGCATGGCGACGGCATCAAACCAACCGGTGCGACGTTTACGTCCGGTAGTCGCGCCAAACTCATGGCCTTTTGTACCCAGATGATCACCACAAGCATCATGCAATTCAGAGGGAAACGGCCCATTGCCAACGCGTGTTGAGTAAGCCTTGGTAATACCCAGAACATAATCAAGATCAAGTGGCCCTAGACCGCTACCTGTCGCTGCGCCGCCCGCCGTGGTACTGGATGAAGTGACATAAGGAAAAGTACCGTGATCGATATCCAGCAAGGCACCTTGAGCGCCTTCAAACAACAGATTTTTTCCTTCCGCCTGAAACGTATAAAGCGCTTCGCTGACATCCATTAACATAGGCTTGATTTGCTCGCCCAAGGCAAGCGCCTCATCCAGAGTCTGCTGATAATCGACGGCATCGGTATGGTAATAGTGAGTCAACATAAAGTTATGATAATCAACCAACTCTTTGAGCTTTTCAGCAAAGCTTTCAGTATTCAGCAAGTCGCCGGCACGCAAGCCACGTCGACCGGCCTTGTCTTCATAAGCAGGCCCAATGCCGCGTCCGGTTGTACCAATCGCTTTACCGCCACGCGCTTTTTCACGTGCCTGATCGATAGCGACATGTACAGGTAAAATCAGAGTACAAGC
>CAIQND010000747.1 GCA_903873045.1 uncultured Methylococcaceae bacterium
CGCCGTCGGCTTTACAGGGGATACATTTTACAATCTTGTCGTTGGCTTTAAGTCAGAAAAAGACGTACACGAAGTCGCTCATCTGCTACGCCAAATTGAACTGGACAACGGTCGCACGCGCAACAGCCAGAAATTCTCGGCCCGCACCCTTGACCTAGATCTTATTCTTTATGACGGGCTGATACTCAATGAGGGACGACTACAGATACCTCGCGATGAAATTGAACGCTACGCCTTTGTGCTTGAACCTTTAGCAGAAATTGCCCCGACGTTAAAACACCCGGTTAGCCAAGTGAGTTACGCCGATCTCTGGGAAAAATTCGACAAAGCTAATATCAAACAAAAACGGATTACGCCGACCTGGATTTATTAAGAAACGTGCATGAAATAACGTGACCATTTATTTCCCCTCACCCCAGCCCTCCCGGTGGGAGAAGGAGGGAACAAGATGTCTAAGTTATTTCGTGCGTATTCCTTAACAAAACAAAGTACGCCCGCCATCAACAGTCAGTATTTGTCCTGTCATATAATCGGCATCTTTAATTAAAAACCATACCGCCTTGGCAACATCGGACGGTTCACCACAACGCCCCAAAGCCACCCGCTGCAAAATCTCCTGCTTTCCCTGGGCAGACAACTCATTATCCGGCCAAAGTATAGCGCCCGGTGCCACTGCGTTCACACGAATTTTCGACCCAAACTCCTTAGCCAGAATTTTAGTCATCGCTACCAAGCCGGCCTTGGCAATACTGTAAACCGGATAACCCTTCAAGCCGCGTTCGGCGTGAATATCAGCAATATTAACAATACAGCCCCTATTTTTTGCTAAGGTTTTTGACAATGCTTTTGCCAAAAAAAAGGGCGCTTTTAAATTACAGCCCATTAACTCATCCCACTGCTGCTCAGTGACATCCGCCATTGCCGTTGGATAAAAAGATGATGCGTTATTGACCAGCACATCTATTCCGCCCCAAGCCATACAAGCCTCAGTGACCAGCGCGTCCAAGTCATCGCTATTGAGTAAATCGGCCTGCATTATATAAGCCGAATCAGGGCGCAGTTGATTTAATTCATAACAAAGTGCCAAAGCCGCTTCTTTTGACGATCGGTAATGCAAAAACACATTACACCCTTCGCTATGTAACAATCGCGCACAACTGGCACCAATGCGCTTGACTGCTCCGGTAATCAACACATTTTTTGGCATAACAACGTCTCCTGATTTTAAAAATTCAAGGGCTATAGTTTCGACCCATTAATAAAAAACATCCGCTTTAAACTCATTCTTGCACTATCGCGCCGGATGCCGGAAACGCTTGTTCTCGCTTGCGCTCGAAAAGCCTTATTCCAGCCTACACCGGCACCTTAACTTTACAGAAAAATCAGTTACATCGGCTCGGCAATACAAAAATTATAGCCCAATAATACAGGCATCAACCACTATCAAAACCATCCAAGCTTTTTTCGCAGAACTTTCCATCACTCATACATCTAACGTAAATTCGCTTATAATGATGAGCAACTTTTCTTCCAGTCTGTAGGTTGGTATTTTACTGATTGAGGGAATTTTAAATCGTCATCAGCTATTTTGATGATCTAGTCGGTATAAACCATGGAGAAAACAAATGAACGAGCTCACTAAAAAGCTATTAAATTATTTCCTGATCGGTGTCTTTGCAGTTATTCCTATTGTTATCGTATTGCAAATTATTATTTTTGTAAAAGGACTGGTTTCCAATTTATTTAACGTTGTTTACGATGTTTCTGATAACTACCTGTATACCGCTCTGGTTTTCGCCGTCAGCTTTGTTATCTTAGTGTCTATAGGCAGCACCATTGTCAAAAAAGGTCGTTCTTGGGTTATTGGCATCTTTGATTTTGTTATCGACAGAATTCCTTTTCTTAACACTATTTACCGAGTACTTAAAAAAGTCATCAGCATGTTTTCATCACATGAACAAACCATGACCAAGGAAGTGGTTTATGTTGAATATCCCAAAGAAGGTATTTGGGTACCCGCTTATGTGACTAATAAATACGATGATAAATATATCCTGTTTATCCCCACATCACCTAACCCAACCTCCGGCTTTACAGTGATTGTCGACAAATCAAAATTAATAAAATCGGCTATGAATATAGAAGAAGCCACCAGCTTTATTGTCAGTGTAGGCGTTGATTACAACAAAGCATCAGAAGCCAATAATTTACCCCGATAGATAATCACTATTTAGCATAAGTGAGTCATCACTCAAGAGGAAAACCCATGAAACCGATTCTTAAGTTGATGGTAATACTGCTGCTTACGTCAATCACAGGATGTGAAGAAAAAGACAAGCAAGCCAAGACACCTGATCCCGTTATATTTAAAACCCAACTGGAAGCATTGGAAAAAGCCAAACAAGTCGAGCACGTACTTCAGGATGAAGCCGCGCAACAACGCAAAACGATAGATGACAGCACCAATAGCCAAAAGCAATAACGCATTGAAATAGCATTAAAACAAGACAGAAAAGACCTTTCACCACGAAGACACGAAAACATAAAATCTCGGTAAGTATTCGCCCCCCTTTGAAAAATAGGGGCTGAGGGGGATTTATTTAAAAAATAAAAATATCCCCTAAACCCTCTTTTTCAAAGAGGGGGACTGAATAATTACAAACTTCCTATCTTCGTGGTATTGCTACCGTCAATAGCTATAAGCGCCTACCATCAATATCAACCTTCCTGATGATACGCGACAATGCGCTCAACTTCATTTTTTGACCCCAAAACCAGCGGCACGCGCTGATGAATACCGGTTGGTTTAATATCAAGAATACGCTCACGACCTGTAGAACAAGCGCCACCCGCCTGCTCAATAATAAACGCCATCGGACTGGCTTCGTACATAAGGCGTAATCTGCCGGGTTTTGATGGATCGCGTAAATCAAACGGATATAAAAACACACCACCCCGCGTAAGGATTCGATAAACCTCCGCAACCAGCGAAGCAATCCAACGCATATTAAAGTTTTTACCGCGCGGCCCTTCTGTTCCTTGCAAACACTCATCAATATAACGCTGCACAGGCGGCTCCCAAAAGCGCTGATTTGACATATTAATGGCAAACTCGCTGGTCTCTTCAGGAATCTTCATGTCGGGATGGGTCAGAATAAACTCACCGATATCCTGATCAAGCGTAAAACCATTAACGCCATGTCCCGTTGTTAAAACCATCATGGTTGACGGCCCATAAAGCACAAAACCGGCACAAACCTGCTCCGCACCTTGACGCAAAAAATCCTCAACAGCAGGCTCTACACCTTCACGGCAACGTAAAATAGAAAAAATAGTCCCCACCGCCAGATTAACATCAATATTTGAAGACCCATCCAAGGGATCAAATAACGCCAAATATTTACCCTTGGGGTACTGCGTCGGAATAGCAATAATATCGTCTACTTCTTCTGACGCCATACCCGCCAGATGTCCCGTCCAGTTAAGCGCATTAACCATAATGTCATTAGTGATGATATCCAGTTTTTTTTGCACCTCACCCTGCACATTCTCGGACTCCGCACTGCCCAATACCCCCACAAGATTACCCCGATTAACCAAGTGTGATATTTCTTTACAAGCGGTCACAATATTATTCAGTAACAGCGTAAACGTGCCTGATGCCTCCGGCAAACCACGTTGCTGCTCAATAATGAACTGGGTCAAGGACACTTTATTAGTCATTCTTCATATCTCCGTTGGTGGCTATTAGGCCAATAAATTATTTTATGCAGAGGGAATTTATTTAAAAATCGCCCCTAACTGGCAGCCATTAAGTTAAGCCGTTCGCTGGGCGGAGTCGAAGCGATTTTGCCGGCTTCGACTCCGCTCAGCCAACGGCTTATCTTGCCATGATGCACTTAACTTAACGGCATTGCCCCTAACCCCTCTTTTTCAAAGAGGGGTTAGGGGCAAAATAATTATCGTTTTTTTAATGAGGTGGTTGGTTTTAACAGACCATTGACTATCAACTAACCGTTTTTGAACAGCACATTATAAATCTTAAAAAATAGAATTGATGCGGCCAGCACCAAAGTGATTGAGTTGGCAAAAATAATGGCTTTATTGGAGATATAAACACCATAGATAAGCCAAAAAAACACGCCCGCTGTAAACAGACTGTACATGCTCAGCGAAAGGGATTCCGTGTCTTTGGTTTTTATCGTTAAAATAGCTTGGGGCAAAAAAGAGGCTGTCGTTAAGGTAGCGGCTACATAGCCGATTATTTCTGGCGTGATTATCATAAATCTTGTTTTGGATTTGGGTATACCCGGCGCCACAAAAGCAACGGAGGTACTATTAAACAGTCAGTCTATTAGCTCACTATAAACATGTCAACACCCGGAAATATCAAATAACGGATAAACCCGTGCAATTTACCGTGCTCAAACAAGGCACAAGATACCCGACGACCATTATTTTATATTGCCGATAATAAGACGGCCTTGCCATCAAACCAATCACCAACCAGCCTTAGTATTAGCAAGCTGGTGATTTTGCAAGACCACCGTATTTTATACACTTGTCACAAGGTCTTTCAATAAATTGAAAGACGCGTCACTTTCCAAACATTCATCCTGGTAACGGCTTACACTTGAAGCACTAAAGCAACGCTCCAGTAAGCTGCACACCGCTATCTTAGTGCATGTGTATCTCACGCGCCTTTACCATATCACTCCTACGCAAAAAATAGCTATCATCCTTATCGCCCTTCATCTGCGTTCCATCCGTATTAAGCAGAACCAGTGTTCCTTCATCTTTAATAAGATATTGCCGTGTGTTTGAATCGTTACGCGGCTTTAAAACAACGGCATGAGTTTCCTCATTCCAACTGTATTTTCCTTTCTCGTAATACTCTCGTGAAGATTCCTTTGCGGACTGAGTGACCAGCAGATAATTATTATTTTGCTTTAAAGACAGTGTTGATTTAATCCCGTTACAATCATTGCAAGGGAGATAACCATAAAAAATACCATGAAATTCCAGACTTTTATCGACCGGTTGCAAATGAACTGCGTGATCTGTATCTTGCTGATGACTCTTTATACGCGCTTTGACAAAATTTTCTTGCGCCGTTAAGTCTGTTGCTGCCATTGCATAATTAGCAGAAAACAGAATGCTGAAAGCAATCAACGTCAGATTTTGTTTTAATTGTTTTTTTAATGCGTGCATATAAGCTCCTATTTTAACGATTCGAACGGTAGTTTGATAACTGGCTAATATAACTGGAATATGACAGGGGTCAAATAATATAACGTGAATATAACCAGCCTCAGAGCAGGGTTTATAGGCATTGACGACTATCAAAGTCATCTGAATGCTATACTAAGAGCGGCCATACTCGACAAAATCAGTCATCAGTAATACTATTGGGCCAATGAAAATTATTTGGCTATCTACTTAAGACGGGACAGTTTAAGGTTAAGCCGTTCGCTGAGCGGTGTCGAAGCCGACAACTCGCTTCGACTCCGCTCAGCGAACGGTCTCTTTTGATGCTTTATCATTAAGGTAACCGTATTGACGGTTAAGCCTTTTTGCTTGTCCCGTCTAAAGTTGGGAGCCAATTATTTGAACACTTGAAATCAAGCATCCTTCATAGAAGCCCAAAAGGAGTTGACACTTTTGTAATTATTCAGTCCCCCTCTTTGACAAAGAGGGGTTAGGGGAGATTTTTTAAATAAATCCCCCTTACTCCCCCTTTTCCAAAGGGGGAGGTAAATACTTACACACTTTTTTATCACAAAAAATGCTAATAATCTCTGTCGGGTTAAGCGTTAGCCGTAACCAGA
>CAIQND010000748.1 GCA_903873045.1 uncultured Methylococcaceae bacterium
GGCCATCCGGGTTATCATGCTCCACGGTTTGTATGTGCAATACCTGATAATGACGACCTTTGTTCATCCATTGACCGATTACCCGTTCAGTCAGCCAGGAGCGCCAGCCGATTTGCAACTGCCGCTTAACTTTCATGTGCATGGCAGTGACCACCATACTGGCTGCAAAAATTAAAACCAGATAGCCAATCTGGGTAAATAGTCCAGACATGGAATGCTGCTCAAGTGCATTGAACAATGCCGCACTCCACTCAGTAATAATGACGGCAAGTGCCATCTGTAATACAGTAAGAACGATTAAAGCCAATGTTTGATTGCGGATAACCGCCTTATTTTCGGAATTCCAAAAGGGCCCCGCTAACTGTAAAAATTGAATAAAAAATCCGTTTTGACCTTGCATAGATTAGTCTCCTTGAGAGATAGATAAATAAATACATTAACTACAGCGTAATTTTATAAGGGTGCAACATCCGGTTCTTTTTACTTTCGGTTTCTAACCTTGCATTAAGTTTTCAGCACCCTGTTTGCCGACATTATTCTGTTGATATTATCATTAGTTATCGTTTTAACAATATAGTCTTGTTAATTTTCGGTTTGAAAGTTTAATATTAGCTGACAATTGTAAATCAAACGACCATCAATACCTTGGCGTGGGATAATAAATTGGGCTACCAACTTAACACGGGACAGACCTGACAGGTTTTATAAACCTGTCAGGTCTAACTCCAGTATTTTATAATGGCTAAAGTGGGTAGCCGACAGGATCACCACGAACGGCTTAGGAATACGCACGAAATAACTTAGACATCTTGCTCCCTCTCCCTTCGGGAGAGGGTTGGGGTGAGGGGGTATAAATGGTCAAGTTATTTCATACACGTTCCTTAATTTTAAATTGTCCCGCCTTACGTGGATAGCCATAAATTGACACTTATTCGGCTGAGTTGACCGAATAGCATTGACGGCTTACAACATATAAGTGATTTTGAAGATGATGTCATTACGTTCCCCCGAAAAACCACCCGCTGACTTTCTAAATATAGCCCACCGGGGTGCTCGGGCATTTGCGCCGGAAAACACCTTGGCGGCCTTTCAGAAAGCGAAAACCTTTGCGTGCCAGCTATTTGAAATGGATGTTCGCTTATCAAAAGATGGAGAATTAGTGGTTCATCACGACGAACAATTAACTCGATGCACGGATGTTAAAGCAAAATTTCCGGATCGCACTAGCTATTATATTTGGGATTTTACTTACGAGGAATTAAACACACTGGATGCGGGCAGTTGGTATATCGAACAACTATCGTTACCATACACGCAAAGACAAGAATTTCTGCAAACGTTGACTGATGACGAATTAACCAGGTTTGTCAGCCCGCAAGAGCGCACGCACTATGCCTCCGGTAACATAAAGCTTCCCACGTTAAAGCAGACACTGGAATTTGCAAGATATGCCGACATGATGGTTAACATAGAACTCAAAACGCAGCCTAACGTAACGACAGAACTGGCAGAGAAGGTTGTCAAGCTGGTCGAAATCATGAACATGGAGTATCAGGTGCTGATTTCATCATTCGCTCATGATGAGTTGCAAAAAGTACGTCACTTCACAAAAACTATCGCCACTGCCGTTTTGACGGATAATCGCATTGAAAATATAAATAACTACCTGCAATTACTCGATGCTACGGCTTACCATCCCAATTGCTATGGTAATAAGGACGCAACTGGACTCCGTAAATTAAATCTGGACGACATTGCTATGGCTCGTAAAGGTGGACACCAGGTTAATGTTTGGACGTGTAACAACAAGGACGATATGCGCCAACTGATTGCCGCAGGCGTTACCGGTTTGATTTCCGACTTTCCCAATCGGGTGCAAGATGTTCTGATGGCGTATTGACGGTTCGGATAAATCTTAAAAATCATTCACCACGAAGAACACGAAGTTTTTCTTGGTGATAAATGAGAGATTATTAATCGCTGGCTCTCCCGTATTTGTGCTGGGTACTATGCAAAAAAAGAAAAAGCGACGGCAAGATTGCCTTGCCGCCGCTTTTTCAGATTGGCCCAATTGCTGGGTATTAAGCCTATAAAGATCAGGCTTTTTTATTGCGATGTAAAAATCCCAAAAATCCTATGAGCGCAGAACCAAACAATCAACTGGGATATTTGCAAATGACCTCTTTTGATTTGCTTGAAATATAATAACGTCCTAATACGAAATTTAGGTGACAACTCTGTTAAGGTTTAATGACAGGTAATTCTCGACCTTCAAGTTTTTAACTCTTTATTTCGGAGAATTCAGCGATAACAAGCAGTAGGCGTAAGCCGGAATAAGACCACTCAAGCGTAGCGCGTGGTGGCGTTTCCGGCACACTCGTAGAGCATATCCCGGAAACGCTCAACTCGCTTAAGCTTGAAAAGCCTTATTCCGGCCTACATCTATTAGTCCTTGTGTTGCAGGTTATCTATGATTTATAAAATCAAGGTAAGAAAACTTGAAGATCGAGTGATAGGGGAAACCAATATTTTATTTTCTAAATTTAAAAAAGCCGGTATATTGCTTAATCAACTCAAAAATTTTATTTATGCAACTATTAAAAGACAAGCACGTCCTTATCGTGGGCGCTACCGGCAGCATTGGTAGCCGAACCTCGCTGTTGTTGGCCAGTAGCGGAGCCAAACTGTTTTTAGCGGGCAGAAACACAGAAAAACTACAGGCGGTTGCCGCTTCTTGTAAAGTATCGCCTGAACGCTGTTTTGCTTTGGATGACGCCCAACCGGGTTCTATAAACGAACTAAAAGAAAGCTATTTTCAGCAATTTCCTGCCATTGATATTTTGATTAACGCCGCCGGCATCGGCATCATCAAATCCATGGATACGCTGGATGAGACTGATTTTTTAAAGACGTTGAATGCTAATTTGGTGACGCCTTTCTTGCTGATGAAAGCATTTTTACCCGCCATGAAAACAACCAAAACAGGTCTTATCATCAATATTCCCGGTGTGTTGGGCAAGGTGCCCATGGCCGGTGCAGCGGCTTATTGCGCCAGCAAATACGGACTGGTTGGCATGATGCAAAGCATACGGGAAGAAGTGAAACGCACCGACATTCGTATCACCAATTTATTTCTCGGCGGTGTGGATTCTGCTTTTTGGGATACCATTGACCTGAAAGTGCAACGGGAAAAAATGCTTCAAGCTGACGAAGCCGCCAAAGCCATCTGGTTTTTATGTCAACAACCAGACAGCGGTGTCGTGAGTGAAATGGTGCTCCAGCCTTTTAATCACCAGGCAATTTGATAAGTTTTACTGGCACTCAAGCGATTTCCTGCAAAGCAGGATGTTTGAGTGCCATTGATCCTACAAACCGCAGTTAGTCCACGAAAAGCACGAAAGACACGAAAGTAATCATGCGCAGTCGTTCACCCTTTAGGCATAGGTATCTACACAGTTCGTCATCCCGGCAGGGAGAGCAACGCGAGGGTTGGCCGGGATCCAGACGCCATGGATGGCAATTACAAAGCATACAATTGATGATTTATAGACACAAAGATTTGTCGGGTTACGCTGTCGCGACTAACGTTGCAAATTACGACGTGCAGTAAGGGTAGAAAATTTTCTACCCCTACAAACTATCGTTACTCTTTCTGGGTTCACCGTGATTGTTCATAGTCAAAAGTGGGCTACCTACTTTAGCCGGGACATTTTTTGTAGGGGCAGGCTTTACGCCTGCCCTTTAATGCCACGATGTTAGCAGGGCAACCGCAAGGGATTACCCCTACAAGACACGGATATCGTTACATAAAAGGCCATCCACGTAAGCAGGGACAAGCC
>CAIQND010000749.1 GCA_903873045.1 uncultured Methylococcaceae bacterium
CGCTACCACCGTAGGAGCGATGCCCACGTCGCGACTAACGAAAACGTCTTGATTTATCCGGGATTGTCTCAGTCAAGCTAAAAAAAACTGGAACAATTAGAGATAACATGACTTCAAGGCATGTTATCTGTTTTGGCTTAAATTGATAGCCTCAACATTTTATATCTTTGGCGGCCAACAGCAATTCAGCAATAAAATGCTGACTGTATAAAGGTAAATAGTTATGTTTTAAATAGGCTATTTTAGTTTTTGAACTGGGAATTAAATGGGATAAGTCGCGAGCTACCAAATCCCAATCTGCCTTGGGATCGTAGGCCATTGCGGTGATAAGGCCAACCCCCATGCCTAAGCGGACATACGTTTTTATCACATCGGTATCAGAGGCCGCCAGTGCAATATCCAGTTCCAATCCTTTGGTTTTAAAGGCACTTTCAATGTTTGACCGCCCGGTAAAACCAAAGCTGTAGGTAAGGATGGGAAACGAGGCTAAGCGCTCAAGCGTAATGTCGCCTTCACTGAGTGGATGTTGCTGGGGTACTACCAGCGCATGATGCCATTCATAACAGGGTTCAATAACCAGATCGGATTCTTCATCGACTTTTTCTGTGCAGATGGCAATGTCCGCTTTACGTGTATGCAATTGGGCAATCAGTTGTTCTGGCGATGATTGCGCCATGTAAATTTTCACACCCGGATATTTTTCCCTAAACCGTTGAATCGGTACAGGTAAAAAATACTTGGCTTGGGTGTGGGTGGTCGCAATATGGAGAATACCTTGGTTACTGTCAAGATAATCAGCCGCTATGTTTTGAATATTATTCTTAGACCGAGTAATGATTGCCACTTCGTCCATGATACGTAAGCCCAGCGTCGTCATGCCGATCAGTTTTTTACCCTGTCTTTCAAATAAAGGCGAGCCTAATTCTGCCTCAAAAAGTTGTAATTGCCGACTGACTGCCGATTGCACAATGTGCATTTTTTCGGCGGCTTTTGAAAGGTTTAAATTTGTTTCTTGAAGTACACGAAGTAATTCAATTTGACTCAAATTCATGATGTAGTGATTCCTTATCGACTATGTCGGGTTATTGCATACGGATGACACTGATTATACGGGTTTTAACCAACGCCATTAAAGTTAAGCTGTTGACTGAGCGGAGCCGAAGCGATTTTGCCGGCTTCGGCTCCGCTTAGCCAATGGTTTATCTTACCAAGAGGCACTTAACTTAACAGCATTGGGGGTAACGGATTGTAAATATTCACCTCCCCCTTTGAAAAAGGGGGGGCGAGGGGGATTTATTTAATAAAATCTCCCTTAACCCCTCTTTTTCAAAGAGGGGAACTGAATAATTTTGTTTTAGGTGTAGGTAGGAATAAGGCCACCCAAGCGTAGCGCGTGGTGGCGTTTCTGGCACACTCGTAGCGGATGCCGGAAACGCTTATTCTCGCTTGCGCTCGAAAAGCCTTATTCCGGCCTATAGACTTTCAGAAATTAAATTTCCAAAATCCCTCAAAAATTCACAAAAATCGTAATAAAACACGTTTAAAATACACGCATTTACAATCCTTATAATAAGCCTAGCAATGATAACCTTTTCCAAAGAATTATTGACAA
>CAIQND010000750.1 GCA_903873045.1 uncultured Methylococcaceae bacterium
GCTTCTGCCAAACGTTCGGCACTGACTTGGTGAGCATGTGGCTTGGCAGCTTTGTGCGCAAGAGCTGGTTGAGAAACCAACGCGCCTGTCATGGTTAATGTCGCTACAGCTACGCCCAGGTACATTTTATTATTTTTTATTTTCATTGATTCCCCCTCATGGGTTGTTAATTTACAAAAATTTGTTGTAATACAACAAATCTAATTTCACGGGGTAGATAATAACAGTAAATTAATTTCCATACAAGCATTATAGCTGTTTTCTTATAATCAATTAACCCTTAATAATCAACAAGTAACACTTTATTCTTGATTTTACTTATGTAAGTGTATGTAAAAAACAACAAAAAACAACCCACTATCCAAATTGCAACACTGTTAAAATACATTACTGACATTGCCGATTTGATTGAGCAATAAAGAAGAATGATTATTTATATCCGTGTATTCTCTGTGCTTGGTGTGATAAAAACAAAATATGAGTAAACTTTTCACATACATAATTTATAGCGAGGTAACCCATGCAAGCGATAGAATTTGAGTCAATACTACACAATGGACATCTTGAAATCCCTAAAAACTATCACAACTGGGAAGGCAGGCATGTCAAAGTTATTTTATTGTCTGATGAGCAACCCGCCGAACAAAAAGCCGATGCAGTTTTTAGATTACTATCGGAGCTATCTGATGACTTTATGGAGCAAGGTAGACAACACAAACCTGCGCAAATAAGTAAGCCGTATAATGTTTAGTCATTTAGACGCTCTCTTTTTATAAAATTGGCTTTAACCCTTACCCACATCCATGATTAAAACCCCAGATATTACCATTATTGGCGGCGGCGTTATCGGCCTGCTAACTGCCAGAGAATTTATTAATGCCGGCGCTACGGTGACGGTTATCGAAAAAAATCGCTTGGGACAAGAATCATCTTGGGCCGGTGGTGGTATTTTGCTGCCGCTTTATCCTTGGCGACAAGCGGATGCGATTACGCGCCTGACCTTACAAAGCCTGTCTTTGTATCCCGCTTTAGCCGCGCAACTGATTAACGACACCCAAAAAGACCCAGAATGGACACCCTGCGGCTTATTGATCACTAAAAACCCGGATATTACTGCGGCACTTAACTGGTGTAATGCCAACGACATTGCTTTTCAAACACCGAGTGCGGACTTTTTTAACGATCTTGTAACCACGCCGGATAATCCGCTTTGGTTATCCGGAATTGCCCAAGCCCGTAATCCCCGACTGGTCAAATCATTAATACAAGACCTTATTAACAAGGGCATAACCTTAATAGAGCATTGCGAGTTAACCGGCATTACGTTGACACAAAACCGGATTACCCACATCAACACCACAACAGGATCGCTGCCGGTTAACCAGTTAATCATTTCTGCCGGTGCCTGGACGGGTCAATTATTTCAAACACTTTTTCCTGAAATGCTGGACAATTCCCCGAAAATCGCCCCTGTTAAAGGCCAAATGTTGTTATTTGATGGCTCGCCAGACCTGTTACGCACGATGGTGTTGGACGGCGATCAATATCTGATTCCTCGCCGTGACGGAAAAATACTTGCAGGCAGTACGGTAGAGCAGGATAATTTTAATAAAAATACCACAACAGCCGCCAAAGACAGGCTGACGGAGTTTGCTTTAACATTATTGCCTGCACTTAAA
>CAIQND010000751.1 GCA_903873045.1 uncultured Methylococcaceae bacterium
CTTTTACCGTTACTGATTCGGCCACCCTCAAGCACGTCTAAAATGTACACTTTGCCGTCGCCATGCTGTCCGCTATGGGCAACCTTCATAATGGTTTCAAAAATAATTTCCACCAAGTTTTCGGGGGCGAAAATTTCAATACGTTTTTTAGACAGAAAGGGCTTGTAATCCTGAACATGCTGAGTACGTTCGCGCCCAAAACCATCGCAATCAATAATGGTCATGCCGGGGAAACCAGGAATTTCCAACAAGGCCACGGTTACTTGGCTAAGTTTGTGTGGTTGAATGAAGGCGCGTATTTCTTTCATGTTTGTCCTTTAAAGTTCGTCAGGTTCGGCAAAATAGCGGTACAGCGCGGGCAGTAGTGTTAACGTCAACAGGGTTGCGGTCAGCAATCCGCCAATAATCACCACGGCGAACGGCTTTGCCGTTTCCGAACCCACACTGGTCGAAAGTGCCGCAGGAAACAGCCCCAGCATGGCCATCATGGCCGTCATCACAACCGGTCTTAGACGACTGACCGAGCCATTAACAATGGCATCGTGCAGCGATTGGCCTTCCCTACGCAATTTATTTAATTGCGATACCAAAATCACGCCGTTTTGCACGGCAATGCCAAATAGCGCGATAAAACCAACAGCGGCCGACACACTCAGATTAATCCCGGTAGACAGTAAAATCAGGATACCACCGATCATCGCGAAAGGCACGTTCATGAGAATCAGCAGCGCATTTTTTATCGACATGAAAGCCCAGAACAATAATACAAAGATTAAGCCTATACTGATGGGCACGATGACCGCCAGGCGCTTCATCGCCCGTTGCTGATTTTCAAATTGTCCGCTCCAAACAATACGGTAACCCGGTGGCAAATCCACTTGAGCCTTAACTTTTTGCTGGGCTTCGGCAACAAAGCTGCCTTGATCGCGGTCGATCAAATTACATTTAATGGCAATCCGGCGCATATTGTCTTCGCGACTAATTCGGGAAGCACCCTGATTAATTTTAATCGTGGCCAGTTCCGACAACGGAATGCGTGGGCCATCGGGCGTTTGCACGGTCAGGTTTTCAAGACCCGCCACTGAGTTACGGGCATTTTCTTCATAGCGCAGGGTAATGTCAAAACGCCGTTCACCTTCCAAAAACTTGGAGGCCGCCTTGCCGCCCATACCAATTTCCATGACCCGCTCGACATCGGCCACATTGATGCCGTAACGGGACACTTTGGCACGGTCGATATCCACCATCACTTGAGCCAAACCGGCTTGCTGTTCTGCGGCGACATCGGTCGCACCGCGAATTGAGGCCAAAATATGCGTCACCTGATCGGCTCTGTCTTGCAGGGTTTTTAAATCGCTGCCAAATATTTTGATGGCAATTTCACCTTTCACACCAGAAATAGCTTCTTCAACGTTATCTTGAATCACCTGCGAAAAGTTGGTCAGAATACCCGGAAAGATCGACAACTCCTTATCCATCGCCTGCACCAGTTCGTCTTTTTTCTTGTAACGCCAAGTATCTTTAGGATTAAGATCAATCAGCACTTCAAGATTATTGAAACCTTTGGGATCAGTACCATCTTCCGGACGACCCAGTTGGGTCAATATCATTTTGGCTTCGGAAAAGGTTTCCAGTTTTTCACGCACCTTGCGCTCAAACTCTTTGGCAGTGGTCAGCGATACCGGGGTGGGCAAGGTGATGGTCAGCCAGATATTGCCTTCATCCAACTTGGGCATAAACTCGGTGCCTATAAAACGTACCGATATAAAACTCAATATCAGGGTCACCACGGCCGCCATAAATACAGTGCGTGCATGTTTAAGCACCCATTCCAAAAGCCGCCGGTAATGATGTTCCATGGCACTAACCAAGGGATTATGGCTTTCGGCCATTTTTGGCCCCAATAAATAAGTCAGCATCGCCGGCACAAAAGTCAGACTGAACAGCATGGAAGCGACCAGTGCAAAACTGAGGGTATAAGCCATCGGCGCAAAAATTTTGGCTTCCACCCGCTGGAAGGTAAATATAGGCAAAAAAGCAATGATGATAATGGCTTTTGAAAATAAAATCGGTCGCCCCATTTCCGTCGCCGTAATCAGCAAGGTTTGCCGCAGATGGCGAATATCCATATTGCGATGCAAATCCAGGGTCACCTGCACCATGACGGCCTCAACCAAGACCACGGCACTGTCGACGATAATACCAAAATCGATGGCACCCAGCGAAATCAGGTTGGCGGAAATCCCGCCCAAGTCGACCAGAATAAAAGCAAACAACAGCGATAACGGAATAATTAACGTGACCAGAAACGCCGCCATAAAACGGCGCAGAAACACCAGCAAGATAATCATGATCAGCGCCGCACCTTCAAGCATGTTGTGCTCAACCGTATGCACAGTATGGCCGACCAGTTCGGTGCGATCGTAAATCGGGGTGATTTTAACGCCGGGCGGCAAACCAAACTCGTTAAGTTCCTGGATTTTTTCTTTAACGCCACCCAATACATTAACGGCATCGCGGCCTTTAATCAGCAAGACAATGCCTTCGACCACATCATCGCGCTGATTCATGCCAACGATACCGGTACGCGGTTGTGGGCCGACACTGATCTCGGCGACATCCTTGATTCGCACCGGCACGCCATCAAAGGTCGTGATGACGATCTCGCCAATTTCCCCGGCGGATTTCAACAAGCCGACACTTCTCACCACCAGCGCTTCATCGCCATATTCAATATAGCCGCCACCGGTATTATTATTGTTGGCGGCAATGGCATCAAACAGTTGCTGAAGATCAATGTTGTAATTTTTTAGGCGATCCGGTTTGGCAGTCACTTTATATTCTTTAACACCGCCGCCGTAAGAGACGACATCGGCAACACCTTGAACCGAACGGATTTTTGGCTCAATGACCCAGTCTTGCAGCGCACGCTGCTCAATTAACGGCAGATTTTTGGCATCGACCACATAGCGTAAAATCTCGCCTACGCCGGTCGATAACGGCCCCAACTGCGGCTTGCTGTCGTTAGGAATATCGGCATTTTGCAGACGCTCCAACACCTGTTGCCGGGAGAAATAATCCTCGGCGCTGTCTTCAAAAGTCAGCGTCACTACCGATAAGCCAAAGATAGATACCGAGCGCATACTCATCAGATGCGGTAAACCGTTCATTACCCGCTCAATCGGCAACGAGATCAATTTTTCAACTTCTTCCGGCGCTTGCCCCGGATATTGGGTTACAACCTGTACAAAGACGTTTTGCACATCGGGAAATGCCTGTACCGGCAAATTCTCAAAGGCAACAATACCGGAAATGGCAATAGCC
>CAIQND010000752.1 GCA_903873045.1 uncultured Methylococcaceae bacterium
ATGACTCAATCAACAATCAAACTAACCGGATCAGTCCACACGCCCGCACCGGCACTGCCAATGCCTCTTATCCGTACCCAATAAGTTTGCCCCGGCATCAAGCCTTCCAACAAAATATGCGCGGACGTTAACGACGACAGCGCATGATGCCAATTAGCTTCGATAGCGGGATCACCTTGCGCGGTTTGCACTTCATAGCTACCGGCACCGGTCAACTTAGCAACATGAATGTAAAAACTGCCGCTTTTTGCCCCATGCTCAACCCGGAAATTAGCGGGTGCAGGCAAGATGTCACTGCCACCGCCATGCACGATGTCTTTGCGCAGGTCGTAGCCGAGTAGGCCGGAATAAGACCACCCAAGCGTAGCGCGTGGTGGCGTTTCCGGCAATTTGCCGGAAACGCTTGTTCTCGCTTTTGCTCGAAAAGCCTTATTCCGGCCTACCTGGCTGACCTGGCTTTATTGATACGGTGTCATGATCGTAACCATTTGGTTTGTCAAGATATCAATAATCGTGTGCGTTTACCCCAAAAAACAGGTCTTTTATACGATAAATCCTGGTATTGGCCACCTGCCTATTTTAAGGACGGAATCAGCTGTATATCATTTCCAGAACTGATAATAAAAGAGGGAAATATCGCCATGAAAAATAAAACTCTAATGTCATGCACGCAAAGCCAGTCAGGATCAGCATGGCTTGTCAGTAGAGCTATCCGGTCTTTAGGCGGGGCTGATAATAGTATTTTATCAACGCTGGATTTCGCAGAAGAAAACAACAAATTTTTCGTATTGGGTTCATTGGTTTTGCTGGCTGGCCTTTCAGCCGCTTATGGTATGTATTTATTTTTGGGTAGTAGTTTGGCAAGTTATTTCGCATTGGCAGGTGTAGGTGTAACTGGTTTGACCAACGCGATGGAACAGGTGTTGTTAAGCCTGAGCTGGGGAGGAGCTATTATGTTAATTGATCGCGCTATTATTTTGTCATTGCGTTCTAAGGCACAGAACACTAAGGCGACTGCATTTTTTTGGTTTAGGATTGTTTTGTCCTTGTTTATTGCCGTTATAGTATCTGAACCCATTAAAATGAAAATATATGAGCAAGATATTAGCAATCAATTTAAAGTCAACCAACTTAAGGGTTTAAAGTCAACGCTGCAAAACCACACCCAGTTACAGCAAGAAATGAATGCGATGCTAGAGACTTGTGCGCTTGTTCGTCCTGGCGTTGATGTGCGTAAAATTTTGGCTCAGTTATTTGCAATTGAAGATTGCGCAAAAAGTGCATTTGAGGCAGAAAGTGTGGGTAGTTTAGATGAAAAGAAAAATGGTGCCAGATTGATAACGTGTGAAGCCAGCGGAGAAACCCTGCCAATTAGAGGACAAAGCTGTTCCTATACGCCCACTTGTATTGATAGTAACTTTTATCAGATTTTCTCTGATGACAATAGGGGGGAGTTTGTCGATAAATCAACGCAATGGCTTGCTTGCGAACAAAAACAGATCGCTGCCAATAACGCTTACGTCAAAGCCTGTGCATCATCGTTCGGTTATCTAAAAAAATGGTCGATCAGCCAAAAAGAACGCATGGATTATATGATTTCTGATGAGTTTAACCAGTATCGACAATGCAGTCTCCGTGTCGCCAGATATCAGGAACTCCAACGCGATGTGGATGAACTTAACCCAAAAACCTTTGCCAATAAATTGGCATTATTGACTGATGTGGCCTTAAACGGCTTTTGGAATTCACTGACTTTTATTGGTTTAACTTGTTTATTATGGATGTTGGAGTTGGGGGCTGTTTTTGCCAAATTTGTATTGCAAACGCCTTTGCATGATAAATTGCAATATGAGTTAGGCATCGCAAAATCGTCGGTGTATTCAACAATTACCGAGACTATAAGACAAGATTCCGTTTTAAAAGGCACAAAAATAGGTGACTTAGTGAATGAGACTATTTTGGCTCAAATGACGGCAATTCAACTTAAAGAAAGTGGTTTGCGGTTAACAGCAGCCAAGGCAAATGTAAGGGGGGCTATATTGTTGCCCGCCCTGAAATATCTCATATTGATCATGCTTGGTTATTTTCTTTACCAACAGCGTTCATCTTTGCCATGGAAATTAGTTTGGATGGAGACTTTACTGTAACAGGCGGAATTCGTAGTCAGGTTAGGCAGCCTCTTTTGGCTGCCCAACGGTCAACATTCAACGATCAACATCAGAATATCGAGAGATTTCTTCAATGCCCTTCGTACGTTTTAACGCGAAAATGTAGGGCACGAAAAGCATGTGCCCGACTTACTTGGCTCAGTCTTGCGGCGTTGCAGCTTGTTTTAACTCGCTTCCGGCTTTGCCTACAGCTCAAACAGCGG
>CAIQND010000753.1 GCA_903873045.1 uncultured Methylococcaceae bacterium
ATAAGTCCAGGTTTCTTTATCAAATAATTGTTTAAATATCATGATGTCTCTCCGGGTGTTACTGTTAATGGGTAAGATTACGTGATCGGCGCAAGCAAATACGTTGAACTTTTCTATACTAAAGCAAATCCTATGCCAACAGAAAAATAATAGTCAACCGACTGTTTTATTAGTTATCTTTATAACTTTACTTTATTCAAATGTTTCAAAATACTGTTTCATTGAAACGCGGAACTGTTTCAATGAAACAGTATGAAACAAAGATATTTAAAAGCTTATCACCACGAAGACACGAAGGACACGAAATTTTTTCTTTTTTTAGTGCTCTTCGTGTCCGGCAACTGCTCCCAGCATCGCCTAAAGCGCCTACTTTTCGATCTGTACGATTAGAATTTCATTATTCACACATATCCAAGGTTACCGTCATTCCGGCATGGATGCCGGAATGACGGGCTTAAATAAAATCATCATTATATTAAGCACTCTGCGTAAAATTGTTAACCTAATCGTACAGGTTGCTACTTTTGGTGCTCTCGATTGCTTGCACCCGGCGCAATCTTACTTAACCATCCATGGCTCAGTACTGTACCTCCTGCATCCATGCAGGCATTCGTGGTGAATAAGTTTCGTGTTTTAAATACGTCGATTTGTCGGGTTACGCTGTCGCTAACCCGACGCGATCTCATTATCAGCTTATTTCATAATTATTATTTTTTCTATTTTTATTGATTAGAGGGGGGGGGTAGGATAAAATCAAGCCGTATTTATTCAATTGTGTTATTTTTTAAATTTAATGCTAAAAATAATTACACTATTTCTTTTATTGCTTCTTTTATTGCTTCTTTTATTTATTTTAGGCGTTAATTTTATGAAAATCTCTTTACTTCGCGTTATAGCGGCTGTTGCGGCGTTAGCCCCGGCTATTTCTGCAAATGCTGCATTGGTTGATTACCACGAGCACTTTGACGCTAATAGTATTCACTATAATCTCAACTTTCAGGCTGATGACTCGATCATTACTGTCATTACTACCTTCAACGGAACAGCGGGTACAGATGCCCTTACCTTGGTTCCCACCGGTCTATTCGGCTTGAGTGACAATCTGTTTGACCCCACTACATTTGCCCAAGGAGGTTGGAATATTAACGGATTGGGTTTCCATAATTCCGTTTCTGGTGAGGATTTTAATTTATACAATTCTGGACCCTATCTTAATTTAGCACATATAGCCGATATATATAGCGGTTACGCAGTAAGCAATTATTCCCCCGTACCGGTACCCGCCGCAATTTGGTTGTTTGTCAGTGGCTTAGGATTACTCACCGTCGGTCGCAGAAAAAAGATGGCTTAGTCATTATTTTTTCAATACAAAGCAAATCCAAAAAACCTGGATACTCTCCAGGTTTTTTGGCTGTAAAATCACACTATTTTTTGCCATTTTTTCTTCGTGTCTTCGTGGTGAATAAATTAAATCACCAGTCATCGGATTTATCTTCCTCATAAGGCTGCGCTTTAACCGTATCGGGAATTTTGGGTGTTTTTGCCGATCTGAGCAAAATTAATGTCCCGCCTAAGACAAACGCTAAGGCGGCTAAAAATAACAATACCCACATTTTTCATACTCCTATTTTTTGCTTTGTGTAAGCTGGTGTAATATACACGCTATATTACTCTTCTCATTTACCGACATCATCATGAAACCAATCGAACTTCTCTCGCCTGCCGGCACTATTAAAAACATGCGCTATGCCTTTGCCTTCGGTGCGGATGCCGTTTATGCAGGGCAACCGCGTTACAGCTTGAGAGTACGCAACAATGATTTTCTGGTTGACAACCTGGCCAAAGGCATTGATGAAGCACATCGGCAAGGAAAAAAGTTTTTTCTGGCGGCGAATGTCATTCCTCACAATGCCAAAGTTAAAACCTTTATGGCTGATATTACCCCTATTATCGCCATGAAACCGGATGCTTTGATTATGGCTGACCCCGGTTTGATTATGATGACACGGGAAGCGTGGCCGGATATGCCTATCCATTTATCAGTGCAGGCCAATACCGTCAACTATGCCACTGTAAAATTCTGGCAAAGCGTCGGTATTAAGCGGGTTATTTTATCGCGTGAACTGTCGCTTGATGAAATCGAAGAAATTCGCCAAAAATGCCCGGACATCGAGCTTGAAGTGTTTGTTCACGGTGCTTTATGTATTGCTTATTCAGGACGCTGTTTGCTGTCGGGTTATTTTAATCATCGCGATCCTAATCAAGGAACGTGTACCAACTCTTGCCGCTGGAAATATGATACCGTGCCTGCTCATGAAAATGCCGAAGGCGACTTGGTGCGGGATACCGAAGTGCTGTCAATGAGCGACATCAGCACCGCCAGTTGTGGAGGCGCAGAGCGACATCCCTTGGCAGACCAGTTATATTTTCTTGAAGAAGAAGGCCGCAAAGGGGAATTACTGCCGATTATGGAAGATGAAAATGGCACGTACATCATGAACTCCAAAGACTTAAGAGCCATTGAACATGTGCAACGCTTGGTGGCTATTGGCATCAACAGCCTTAAAATAGAAGGTCGCACCAAATCCCATTATTACGTTGCCCGCACGGCGCAAACGTATCGCATGGCGATTGACGATGCACTGGCAGGCCGTGCATTTCAGCCTGAACTTATCGGTGTTTTGGAAAATTTGGCCAATCGTGGCTATACTGATGGTTTTTATCAGCGTCATCATACCCACGAACAACAAAACTATATCACCGGTTATTCCAAAAGCCATCAACAGCAATTTTGCGGCGAAATCAGAAGTTATGATCAGGCAACCGGACTGGCGACCATTGATGTAAAAAACAAATTTACCGTCGGTGACAAGTTGGAGCTTATTCTGCCCGAAGGCAATCAGGACATTATCGTGGAGCGCATGGAAGATATGCACAGCCATAGTATGCAGGAAGCTCCCGGCGGTGGCTATGAAGTAAAAATACCGTTACCGGAATTAAACAGTGTTAATGGTTTGTTGGCGCGTTATACTGACTTAAAGTAGGTGAAGTTACCTAGCTATTGAATCGATACATAGGCATTCTATTATGAACAAAAAAAATACAGGATTGCACAAACTACTCGGTGCAATTTTTTTATGTTTGTTTAGCGTTGGGGTATACGCAGAAACAAGCATAGCCATTTTGGATTTTGAATTAAGTGATGTAACGCTTGCTCCCGGAATACCTGCTGAAATTGAAAGAACGGCGAGTATAAAGGCTATGCTCGAAGGTGAATTAAAAGGAGCTGGATACAAAATCATTACTATTGACTTAAATGCGCAACGTGATAGCAATGGTGGTTTTGGTTATCTCTTCAGCCACAATGATGTTGCCGCAGAACTTGCTAATAAAGCCGGAGCTGATTATGTATTGGTTGGCAGACTGCATAAACCAAGTTTTTTATTTGCCTACCTGATGGGGCATTTAATTAAAACCAATGATGGAGGATTGATAGAAAACTATGTGGTAGAAACAAAAGGCGGGGATAAAAAATTAACATTAAAAGCCGTTGAAACACTTGCATCAAAAATAGATCAAAATCTGGATAAAATTTACACGCCACCACCCCCTATCAGGACAGTTCACACAAAATAATCATTAAGCGTTGTTAAGTAACAACGCTTATATTAAATTACTTGGTGTGCCTTACTAAAGGCGAGAGGTGAAAATTCTTCTAGCCTTGAACTTTAATCCTTTCACCTTGAACCTTAATCTATGACTTTCACTACTGCTAATCTTTGCGATGACCACTCAGGAGAGGATTATTTCCAAATTGCTGAGTCAGCATTTATCTCTTACGGGGCTAAGCCAGTCTTTTCAGGCCAAATCACCACTCTGAAAACGTTTGAGGATAACGCGTTAGTCAGAAGCGTTCTGGAAGAAAAAGTAGAAAACAGGGTGTTAGTCATTGATAGCGGCGGCTCTCATCGCTGTGCTTTGGTAGACAATAATATGGCAATGCTTGCCATTAATAATGGCTGGCAAGGTATTATTATTTATGGCTGCCTTCGGGATGCTGCACTGATCAATAAACTCCCGATTGGCATCCGCGCACTACATACACATCCCTTACAAAGCCATAAAAAAGGCAATGGCGACCGCGACTTATTAGTCTCTTTTGCCGGCGTCAATTTTAAAAAAGATCATTTTTTATATGCGGATATGGATGGAATTATCGTATCCGCAAGCCTGTTGAGTTAAAATAATCTCAACTTAACCTAGTAAAGAAGTCAAGATATGCAAATTGTACTCGCTAACCCCCGTGGATTCTGTGCCGGCGTAGACCGCGCCATCGAAATTGTTGACCAAGCGATCGAAACGTTTGGTGCGCCCATTTATGTTCGGCATGAAGTGGTTCATAACCGTACCGTTGTTGATGGACTTAAAGAAAAAGGCGCTATTTTCATAGAAGAATTAACTGACGTGCCCGTAGGTTCTTACCTTATTTTTAGTGCTCATGGCGTTTCCAAGCAAGTCCAGCAAGAAGCTAAAGAGCGCAACTTAACCGTCTTTGATGCCACCTGCCCGCTAGTGACTAAAGTTCACATTCAGGTTGCCAAGCATGCAAAATCAGACCGGGAAGTTATTCTCATCGGTCATGCGGGTCACCCTGAAGTTGAAGGTACTATGGGGCAATATGAAAAATGCACTGACAATGGTGGTATTTATTTAGTAGAAACGCCGGATGACGTTAACAAATTAGTCGTCAATAACCCGGATAACCTGGCTTATGTAACACAAACGACGCTGTCCATGACGGATACCAAAATTATGGTTGATGCCTTAAGATCCCGCTTTACCTCCATTCAAGAACAGAAAAAAGACGACATCTGCTACGCCACCCAAAATCGCCAGGATGCGGTCTTTGAACTGGCAAAAACAGCTGATACCATTCTGGTTGTAGGCTCTATCAACAGTTCTAATTCCAACCGCTTGCGAGAAATTGCCGAGCAACTGGGTAAAACAGCCTATTTGATTGACACGGCAAAGGATATGCAACAAAGCTGGTTTGAGGGTGTTAATGTTGTCGGTGTCACTGCCGGCGCTTCTGCACCGGAAGTGCTGGTGCAGGAAGTCATTAATCAGTTAAAACAATGGGGCGGTAAATCAGCCATTGAAATTCAAGGCATAGAAGAAAAAGTGGTATTTTCTTTGCCTAGAGGCTTAAAAAAGGAAAAAGAGTTGAGTGCAAGCTGAACTCGAAACCATCCGTCTGGATAAATGGTTATGGACTGCGCGTTTTTTTAAAACGCGCAAACTGGCTACAGATGCTATTTCCGGTGGAAAAGTTCATGTCAACAAGCAACGCACAAAACCGGGAAAAGAAATAAAACCGGGCGCGTTGCTCTCCATAAGCAAAGAGGGACTGAACTGGGAAGTCACAATAATAGGAATTTCCAAGCAAAGACGACCGGCTAAAGAGGCCATTCTGCTCTATGAAGAAACGCCTGAAAGTTTTGCAAAACGTCAGCAACAAATGATTCTGCAACGCGAACAACGCGAACTGTTTGATTTGAGTGGCCAGGATCATAAACCCAACAAAAAAGAAAGACGCTTGATACATCGCTTTAAGCAGGTGTAGATTCGCGATTTATTTTATTCACCACGATGAACACGAAGAAAAAAAGACACCAAGGTCGGACAACGGTTTTATAGTTGCCCGACAATCATGCCAAAATTGTCAGCCGCAAAGAGACGCGCCCGACATGTCTTCGTGGTGAATATCTACAAACAAGTCGGTGGTTTAGGCAGTCCTGCCAACTTGCAGGCATACTTCAACGGGCCGTCCGGAAACAATTTATGCAAATATCGGCTATTACCTTTGTCCTCGCCTAATATTTTGGCAATGGCTTTAGTAAATACGCGGGCATTCGGCAAGTGTTTAAATTGCTGATAATAATGCCGAATAAACCGTATAATTTCCCAGTGCGCGTCAGTCAATGTAATATGATTGAGTTGCGCTAATTGCTGCGCTACGTCTTCATTCCAGTCAGCTGATTTAACTAAAAACCCCTGATCGGTCGTCTCCAAACCGACTTTTTCAAGCATCAGGACCATGATTGAATCACCGGATTTTTAACGGTCAAATTAACTAATTCCGCATAGTCGATTACTTCAATACCGCTAACTAATTCAGCAGTACCAATGCCTCTCGCTTCAATATCATCACCCAAAACATAAAGGCGAGTAACCTTAAGCAATTGCATTAAAACGCCGCATAAACTGCCTTTTTTCAGGATACGCAGCACTGCATTTTCAAGAAAAACCACATCATCGCCTGAATCAATCCGCTCCAGAATCGCATTATCAATGGGTGACTGAAAAATAAGGTGTAGCATATTACTGACTATCCGTTAATTTAAGCCCGATAATTCCGGCAATCACCAAAGCAATGGACACCAACCGGTACCAATCGACTGATTCTTTAAATAAAATGATACCCAAAATAGCCACGCCTACCGCTCCCATGCCAGTCCAAACCGCATACGCCGTTCCGAGTGGTAGTGTTTTGAGCGCCAACATTAACAAACCAAAACTGCCAACTGCTGATATCGCAGTCACTATGCTGGGCAAAAGCTTGGTGAACCCTTCGTTATATTTAAGACTTAAAGCAAAGATTATTTCTATAAACCCCGCAGAAAACAAAAGCAACCACGCCATTAACACTCTCCTTTCTTAGTACAAAAAATTTGGACATTTTACAATAGTCTATCCGATAACCCAGCACTCAATCTTTAATAACCTACAATGAATAGCACATCAACGCCTGCACAGCGCACTATACTGACTGTCTCACAGCTTAACCGGGCAACCAGTCGCTTACTCGACGCGCATTTTCTAAGTGTGTTGGTTGAAGGTGAAATTTCCAACTTAAGTGCCCCCTCTTCCGGCCATCTCTATTTTTCTCTGAAAGATGCCAATGCCCAAGTACGTTGCGCGATGTTTAAAACCCAGCAACGCAGACTGGGATTTAAACCGGAAAACGGTAAACACGTCATCGTTAAAGCACAAGTTAGTTTGTACGAGCCCAGAGGTGATTTCCAGCTCATTGTCGAACACCTTGAAGAAGCCGGTGACGGTGCTTTACGAAGAGCCTTTGACACCTTAAAGTTAAAACTGTCAGAAGAAGGTTTGTTTGATACCGTCAACAAACAAAACCTCCCTGTCTTGCCACACACCATCGGTGTCATCACTTCGCCTTCTGGTGCGGCTATTCGGGATATTCTGACGGTATTAAGACGAAGATTTTCAGCGGTATCAGTTATTATTTATCCCGTTGCCGTGCAGGGCGAGAATGCTAAATATGAAATTGCCAAGGCCATCGCCTTGGCTAACGAACAGCCGCAATGTGAGGTGCTTATTTTAGGACGGGGCGGCGGATCGCTGGAAGATCTTTGGGCGTTTAATGAAGAAATGGTGGCACGTGCCATTTTCGCCAGTACAATCCCTATCATCTCAGCCGTAGGACACGAAACTGACATCACTATTGCCGATTTTGTCGCCGATTTACGCGCCGCAACACCGTCAGCAGCCGCAGAACATGCCGTCCCGGATCAACAGGCGTGGCTGTCCCGGTTTATGCAATTGGAAGCACGATTTCATCAACTGCTACAGCGTAAGTTAAGCCAAAAACAACAAGCCTTCGCCTGGTTAAGCAAGCGTTTGCAACAACAACATCCCGGCCAGAAACTGGCAAGAAATGCACAACGCTTGGATGAACTTGAATTAAGACTGACTCAGGCCATGCACACTAAAATCCATCGCAACAAAAGTCGTGTTGAAGCCAAAACAGCCCAATTATGGCAACACAGTCCAGCCGTAACTATTAACAACTATCAACAAAAACAAGACTATTTAAGTAAACGTCTGATGACCGTCATCTGCCACAAACTGGAAAACCTTAATCAACGACTATTAAATGTCAGCCAGACGTTACATGCGGTTAGTCCATTAGCAACCCTAAACCGGGGCTATGCGCTGGTTATTAAACAACCATCAGGGCAACTCATCTGTTCCACAGAACAGCTAAAGCCAGGCGATATAGTAGAAACACGTCTCGCCGAAGGGCGCTTTACCAGTGAAATTAAAAAGTTGGTGTAGGATTAAAATGGTCAAAAAATATTTACCCCGAAGAAAGAATAAATTCTTTCTTCGGTAGTAATTACTCAGAAGATGCCGAGATTAGCTCTTAGAACACGAATTGGAAGGATTACAACGAATTTCATTTTCTCTTCGCTGATCGCTAATTGCAATCGAGTTCCGGCTACCTACTTTAGTCAGTACAAAAATACCAACGTTAGACCTGACAGGTTTATAAAACCTGTCAGGTCTGTTCCATGTAGAATTTATAGCTCGGAACAAGGTGACACATTAGCCACTATGACAGAAGGTCGCTTATCCTCAGGCATCACTTAAACTGTTGACTTAATAAAAACCCATTCCTGTCTCACTTTATAATTAACACCACTGGGTTCACTGCACGATTCAGCTAAAACAAAGGCTTCAGCACGCCAAATAATCGGCTCAATAGTTATATCCGGTAAATAGTGGGCATGTCTGGCTAGGGTAATATGGGGTAAATAAGGTCGGGGATCAATTTGCAAGCCGCAACTTATAACCTCTCTGTTCAACGCAGTGACTAACAACGCTACTTCAGCGGATGTGTGTGAACAGGTAAGACATAAAATCTTGGGTTTGTTCCAATAGCTGAGTTGGTCAAACATCAGCACAAAAGGTTTGGCCAAAATATCCCTGACACTGTATTTAATCAATAACTCGGAGGCTGCATCAACAGACCCTAAAAAAACCAGCGTTGCATGAAGATTATGCGGCTGTACCGGCTTGAATCCTTTAGCTTCTATAGATTGATTTAAGCGCACCAGATTTAACCTGGTTTGCTGATCAGGCCAAAGGGCAAAAAATAACCGTGACGATTCAGGATGATTTGTCATTACTCACACCCGGCATTTAAAATTAATCGGTGCATCGCAAAACCTCTTTAGCTGTTGCTTGTAAAAAAACAGTCGCTGGTTAGCTACAACGTAGCCCGACAAATCGAAGTGTCTACTTTAACTGTCCCGCCTTAAGGTGATTTCCGGATAATATTTTACCCATTAAAAGTAGGATTTTTCCAATCAAGCAAGCGATTGGATTCGTCTAGTGGGTAAGTTTTTTCGCAGAAATCACCTTATACCTATCAACCATAAATTAATCTCCGTAGAGACGCGATTTATCGCGTCTAAATGGATAACCCGTGGGTTTTCGGTAGGGACACGATAAATAGAGACGCGATAAATCGCGTCTCTACGGTG
>CAIQND010000754.1 GCA_903873045.1 uncultured Methylococcaceae bacterium
CTGATTACCCTTACTATCGACAGGTTACAGGTTTTATTGAAACAGTTTGCGTATAATGTCATAAACTCATCCAGTTTGGCAGAGTAGTTTCCCGCCTCAGAGGTACTGAGTTAATAAAAAAGTAAATGCGCCACCCAAGGACATCATGTTTCCGTTACCACTTGTAAGTAATCGTTCAAAAGTCTTTTAACATTTCTCAACATGACAAAGTGCTTGCCGCAAGCAGACTATATGAAGTTGACGGTATTTTATTTTGTTAAAAGACTTTTGATCACCTACTTAGTATGTCTAGGAAAATCGCCTTAAGTGCCGCTAAACAAAGCCCGACAGGGCATCCAATCTTACTAACCCACACAGATGACAATGACTACAACTACACGCTTTGCCCCCAGCCCAACCGGTTACTTGCATGTCGGCGGTGCCCGTACCGCTTTATTCTCATGGCTTTATGCACGCAAACACGGCGGAAAATTTATTTTACGGATTGAAGATACCGATTTGGAGCGTTCAACACAAGAATCGGTTAATGCCATTTTGGAAGGCATGTCATGGCTGGGTCTGGATTATGATGCCGGACCTTTTTATCAAACCCATCATTTTGATCGGTATAAAGAAATTATCCAGCAGTTATTGGTGCAGGGTGATGCCTATTATTGCTACTGTAGCAAAGAGGAACTGGAGCAATTACGTACCGAGCAAATGGCTAATAAAGAAAAGCCACGTTATAACGGTAAGTGCCGGGAATCAAACGAGTCACAACTAGATAGGGAACCGGTGATTCGCTTTAAAAATCCGGTTGATGGTGTGGTTACCATCACCGACCTGGTTAAAGGCGATATTGTAGTTGCCAATAAAGAACTGGATGATTTAATTATCGCCAGGGCTGACGGCACACCCACCTATAATTTAACGGTTGTTGTTGATGATATGGATATGCACGTTACGCATGTTATTCGGGGCGATGATCATATTAACAACACCCCCAGACAGATGAACATTCTTAAAGCACTGGGTGCCGAGCTTCCAAAATATGCGCATTTACCCATGATTCTGGGTGCTGACGGCGCACGCCTGTCAAAACGTCACGGTGCGGTCAGTGTGATGCAATTTCGTGATGAGGGTTACTTACCGGAAGCATTACTTAATTATTTGGTGCGTTTGGGCTGGTCTCATGGCGATCAAGAAATATTCTCTCTCGATGAGATGGTTGAGTATTTTGAACTGGATGATGTCAATGTATCAGCATCGACTTTTAACATGGAAAAATTATTGTGGTTAAACCATCACTATATTATGAACGGCGACCCTGTTCATGTCGCGCGTCATTTAAGTTGGCATATCGGGCAATTAGATATTGATCCTGCTGATGGCCCGGATTTGGTTGATGTAGTAAAAGCGCAAAGAGAGCGCAGCAAGACGCTGGTTGAGATGGCCGCAGCCAGTGTTTATTTTTATAAAGACTTTGATTCTTACGATGAAAAAGCCGTTAAAAAGAATTTTACGCCGGGATC
>CAIQND010000755.1 GCA_903873045.1 uncultured Methylococcaceae bacterium
CAATGACTTTATGTCATAAACGCTATTTTTTATATCTAAAAAAATGATATTTGAAATTGAAAGCTGGTAACTTTGCCTTGTTTTCTCAATAAATAGCACCAATCTTCCTAACTGCCTTTAAAAATGAGCGAACCGTGAGTATCAGGATATTTAAACAATAATATGTTTTTCTATTCCTTAGAGTCATCAAAAGTGATAAAGACTAGGGTTGTTATAGACTTATCCTATCTTAAAGCTTGAGCTATCTTGCCAAGCGCCCTATCCCTGTCTATATAAAGAATTGAAGGTACTCAATGAAATATTTTTGGCTCTTCTGAATTTGGCGTGATCACGTAATATCAAAAAAATCAAATGGTTATGAGATATTTTTAAAATCTGAGGATATGCACTGTAACCATTTTTTAGTACCTAAAATGCTGTAACAGGGGGAGGTAATTACTAATTCGCATATAAAACAATCGGTTATGGGTGTTACAAAAACGAAAAAGTGGTTATTATTTTAGAATCTGCCAAGTGATTAATAGGTTATATCATATTGTTTTTTAACAATTTTATTGATCACGCCAAAGTCAGAAGAGCCATATTTTTTACACTGATACTGGCAGTATCATTATCAGCGTTGTCTTTTACACTATTAGCCAGTTCTAATGCGCCAAAACCAGGCCAGGTATCCACTACCTGTTATTATAATTTAGGCGCTAAAACTGGACAGACGGAAGATTTAAAAGGACGAGCGAAGCCGGTTTTGATAGGAAAACCTTGTACCGATGGTGCCGGAAATTCCGGAATTTCAGAAGTTGATCCAGAGGCAGAAGCGGCAGAAGAAGCAGCAAAAGAAAAATTACAGCCAGTAGCTCCAAAATAGTGTAGTGGGTTTGATTAACGGCTTTATCGTTAATCCAACCTATTGGGGCATGGCATATTGGGTTGCGGGTAGTTATGCCAGCCAAACCTAATGACTATCAAAATATCCTATGCAGTAGTCGACTTATTACTTTTCATCTCCTAGTGTGGCTGTTAGCAAATCCACAGTGTAAAAATACTTCTATGGATTGCATTAAAAAACAGTCGGTTTTTAACAGCATACAAAGGTAATACATGTCTCAATACTGTCATTTAAGTGAAATATTTTTGTAATAATAGTTTGTTATATTTCATTTTTTCTGTTGTTAAATAGAAGGCAGAAAACTACGGCTCTCATTGATAAGGAGTAGCCGGGTTAGCATGGGTAGAATTCTCAATTTCTACCAGAACTTAATGAGTATTGCGATATACAAAAATGTACTTAATTACCCACTCAATTTACAATTTAAAACCGGAGTTAAAATGAAGATTGTTTCTAAATTTCCCGTAAAAACAGCACTGGCTGTTGCGATATTATCGGCAGGCTTTACTCAAAGTGCTTTCGCCGACCCATTCTTGCCCGGCAATCTGATTGTCTCTGAAACTGTTTATAATAACGCCGCTAACGTGACGATTGGACAAACCTTGTCTGGCGGCGGCAAAGCTGTTGCCGATGGATCTTCTCTTAATGTTTTTAAAAATGAAGTGCCTGATCCTTCGTTCGGCGTCTCTTCTGCCATTCTTCTGAAACAAATGACTACGAGCGGCACCCTGCTCAACACCATGACGATTGATTCAAATGTCATGACCACAAGTTTTGCATCCAAGTCTGAATTGGCATTGAACATATCCACCGACGGTAAATCAGTGAGCTTTATGGGCTATGCCGCTCCACTAAACCAGCTTGATGTTTCAAACTCTAACACTACGCAAGCGTTTGACTCAACCAATCCGGTAACGACAACTAACGCACGGGCAATAGGTAGTGTGAATCTAAGCACGGGTGCTCTGTCAGTTATTGATGTAAACGCCTACAGCGGAAACAACGGTCGTGCAGCTATTGAAGCCAATGGCCAATACTATATGGTAGGTAATGCCGGCAACGGTAGCGGCAATGCTGCTCAGTTATCAGCACTGAGTGACAATACCGGCGTACAGACCATCTCTGCTACCAATCCTGGTAACGGCAACACTACAGTAATAGGGGCAGCGACTGCACCCGCCGGTTCCACAGGTTATCAACACGGTTTTTCGCTTACTCAATTGCAAGATCCTACGAAAGCCGTTGGTGTTAATTATGCAGCCGACAAAACTGGTAAAGATGACAACTTCCGTGGTGAGACTATTTTCAACAACACATTGTTTGTAACCAAAGGTAGCGGTAGTAATGGCGTTGATACTGTGTATCAAGTCGGTGCTACCGGTGCTTTGGCTAATGGTGGCGTGATACCCGCCAATGCGGCAATTACCATTCTGCCCGGATTTAATGCGATCTCTGAGAAAGTAGTTGAAGCGGCTTCTGGCGCTATCGTTACTGCTAATGCAGCGGCTACTACTTACAATACAGCCCACGCAGCGGCTATTGCTGCGGGCACGGTCACCGCACATGCTTTTCAGTCACCAGCGGCCAGTTCGCACCCATTCGGTATTTGGTTTGGTGATGCAAACACGCTATTTGTTGCTGATGAAGGGGATGGTATTCGTACTGACGTAGTTAACGTTTTGAATAAAGTAACTACCAATGCCGGTTTACAAGAATGGCAAAATATTGGCGGTACATGGACTGAGACCCAAATTTTCCAAACAGGTTTGGTGGGTCAATTAGATACAGCAGCACAAGGTGTTTTGGGTTGGACTGTACAAGAAGACGGTCTGCGTAACATTACAGGTCAGAAAAATGCGGATGGTTCTTTCACTATCTATGGCACAACGTCAACAGTCAGCAACGAAATTACTCATGACTTAGGCGCTGATCCCAATCAAATCGTCGCTATCAACATTTTTGCCAACTCAACTGCTGCAAACACGGCCTTTACTGTGTTGCAAACAGCTGCTGCTGGTGCACGCTTTGGCGGTGTGGCGGTTGCTCCTGCTGCCGTTCCAGTCCCAGCCGCTGTCTGGTTGTTTGGAACTGGCTTAATGGGTTTGTTTGGCTCTACTCGTAGACGTAAAGCCAATTAATTGCTTATCCGCCCGGCAAAACAAGAACGTATAGATATTTTAGTCGCGTCAGTGATATTCAGCTTGGTAATGACAATCTGTCCCTGGTAGCGTTAAAGCTTATGTTTTTAGGTGACAGGGGTTTTTGTCAAATTAACGGCGACCATTAGGTCGCCGTTTTTGTTATTGTTGAATGGTTGGCGAAGCGTCTCCTTTGGGGCGCTATGCGTAGAATCAATTTAATCTGAGCTATTGATTCTGTGAGATCACTCACAGGTTTACTTAAAGCTGCAAAACTTGGCGAATGTTATTTATTGCGAGTTGCCTTGATAAAAGTCATTGGGTCAGCACGTTAATTACCTACTTGAAAACTTGCCAAAAACTCGCCTCCCCACCGATAAGTAAATGAAATGACTTGTCGCAAGAAAACCATGGCACGCTGTGTCATTATCATGAATATGACTACTTTATGATAAAATTCAAATTAGGCGATTTCCGGAGAATATTTTACCCATTAAAAGTAGGATTTTCCCAATCAAGAAAACGATTGGATTCGTCTAATAGGTAAGTTCTTTCGCAGAAATAACTTTATACCTATCAACCATAAATTAATTCTGATTATACCGGATTATGGGGGGCACCTAAAATCCTTGAGTGAAGCGGAAATCAATAGATTTTCCAACCAATTCTCGCTATAGGCAAAGCCATTAAGTCGGTCTGCTGGACATTTTTTACCCTGGTGCTTTTTTATCG
>CAIQND010000756.1 GCA_903873045.1 uncultured Methylococcaceae bacterium
TCACCGACGCTAATTGCCATGTTGCGTGATGAGTTGTTAAAGACACGCTATCTAAAGTATCTGCATAAATTACTGGAACTGGCCGAAAAAGAAACCATCAGAACGCAAGACCAACCTGAGTTTCAAAAACTGGCACAGTATTATCTCGGTTTTTTTCAAAACACCCTGGACACTTATCAGCATGAGTATAATTGCGATTTATTAACCGCTTTTAAAAAACATCACACAGCAGGCACGCTTGAATTAATCACCTGCGCTGCAACGCACGGTTTTCTGCCCTTACTCAATGTCAGCGAAACAGCCGTGCGTAATCAAATTAACATAGGTGTTAACACCTTTAGCGCCCATCTCGGCTTCTCGCCAACCGGTTTTTGGCTACCTGAATGCGCTTACTACCCAGGCGTAGAAACGTTATTGGCAGAAGCCGGTATCCACTACTTTTTTGTCGATACCCACGGCATTATGGATGCAACCGAAACGCCCCGTAACGGAGTCCATGCGCCACTGGATTGCGGCAATGGCGTTTTTGCTTTCGGGCGCGATCCGGAATCATCCCGGCAGGTTTGGAGTGCTCAAGAAGGTTATCCCGGCGATTTCGATTACCGCGAATACTACCGCGACATTGGCTTCGATCTTGATTTTGATTATATCGCGCCCTATATTCTTGATGGCGAAATCCGTATCAACACCGGCATCAAATACTATCGTGTAACCGGTAAAGATTTGCCCAAAGCACTCTATAACCCCCAAGCAGCGTTAGCCAAAGCACAGCAACACGCCCAGGATTTTATCAACAAACGTCAACAGCAAATTGATACGCTGAGCGCCAACATGGACAGGTTGCCCATCATCATAGCGCCTTACGATGCCGAACTGTTTGGGCATTGGTGGTTTGAAGGCCCGCATTGGCTGGAATCGGTACTTCGTTTGGCCAGTGAACAAACCAATAACGTTCAGACCCTCAGTTGCAGTGATTATTTAAAACAACAAACAAGCCACCAGACAGCCACGCCTTCCGCCTCAACTTGGGGCGATCAAGGTTATTACAGTTATTGGATCAATGAATCCAATGACTGGATTTATCCTTTTCTGCACAAGGCCGAAGCGGATATGGAAAAGTTGGCCGCCGATCTTCAGGGTTTAACCATCAGCCCCTTACAGACCCGCGCCTTAAATCAGGCAGCAAGATCTATTTTACTGGCACAAGCGTCTGACTGGCCATTTATCATGAAAGCCGGCACCACCATCGAGTATGCCACTAAACGCATCAACGACCACCTTGCCAGATTTAACTATTTACACGACTGCATCCGTAAAAACAGAATAAACGAACGTTATTTGACTGCCTTGGAGATCATGGATAACATTTTTCCAGACCTTGATTTTCGCGATTACAATCCCAAAAAATACCATGACTGAAATAAGCACACAAGCACTTGAAGACCTTAGCCAGCGTTATCATAAACTGCTGGCGTCACAACAAACACTCCTGCTGTCAACCGCTTCTATAACGGGTGTTCCTGATGTCAGCTATGCCCCTTTTGTACGTGACAACGCGGGTGTGTTTTATATCTTTGTCAGTGAGATGGCTTGCCATACCGCCAATTTACTGAACAACCCGCTGGTATCCATTCTGTTTATACGTCAGGAAGCGGAAGCCAATAATCTTTTTGCACGAGAACGTGCCGTATTAAACTGTCGCGCACAAGAAATAGTCCGGGACGATAGAGGTTACACCGAGCGTCTACAAGACTTGCAGGATAAGTTTGGCGAAGTGGTTGGCGTCTTACGCGCCTTATCAGACTTTCATTTATTCGCCTTACACCCTGAAAGCGGACGCTACGTGATGGGTTTTGGCCGCGCCTTTAGTGTTAATGTAAGCGATGACAGCTTGCAGCCTGTTTAAGCATTTATTACCGGAAAAACGTACGTGTTAATTTTACAAATCATCATTAAACAATGGGATAAAAGCCAACGAACCGAGGCTCATGAAA
>CAIQND010000757.1 GCA_903873045.1 uncultured Methylococcaceae bacterium
ATGGCTCTTATGCGTTGACCGCATTAAACGCTGTCACGATTAACAACGCAACAGTTCAGTGGGTAGAGCATCGTACGCTTCCGCTTACGTGGGTGGCAAAGAAGGCTGCTTAGGCTAATCGTACAGGTCGAAATTTTTGCGTGACGGTATTAAAGGTCATGCTTTAACAGCGGAAGAAATTGCCGAACTGGAAGACAAAGGCATTGATCCTAATAGCCTCGACTTTGACGCACAAGAGATTGACCGCGCCATCTACAACAAAGACACCAACCGAAAAATACTGCAAAACTTGATGGAGAACGGCATTCGTCAGGCCGATGGACAGACCCTGGGTAAAACCATTATTTTTGCACGTAATCACAAACATGCCAAGTTGCTCGAAACCCTGTTCGATGAGTTATATCCCCAATATGGCGGTAAATTTTGTCATGTGATCGACAACTACGATCCGCGTGCCGAAGCCTTAATCGACGATTTCAAAGGCCAAGGCAGTAACGACCAGCTCACTATCGCCATCTCGGTGGACATGCTCGACACCGGCATCGATGTGCCGGAAATCGTCAATCTGGTGTTTGCCCGTCCGGTAAAATCGCCGGTCAAATTCTGGCAAATGATCGGTCGCGGCACCCGTTTATGTCTTAACCTGTTTGGTTTCGGTAAACACAAAACCCATTTCCAGATTTTTGACCACTGGGGCGTGGTTGAATACCACGGGATGCAACAGCGCGAAGTCACCATCAGTCAGCCTAAAGCAATGATGCAGCGTCTGTTTGAAGCCCGCTTGCTACTTGCCAAAACTGCGCTACATCACGCCGAGCCGGACTTTTTTGACTGTGTGGCACAATGGTTGCACAAAACCGTTAACAGTCTTGACGATAACACCTTGGCGGTGCGAGACAAGTGGAAGGTTAAACGCCAGATGAGTGATTTGGAAACCATCCGTCAATTCAACGCCAACACCCTCATCTTGCAGGAAACGGAGATTGCGCCACTGATGCAATGGCTGGATATTCGCGGCCATAGTGATGCCTACGAGTGGGATTTGTTAATCAGCCAAATTCAGCAACAAAAACTGCTTAAATCCGGTGCCGATGACCAGACTGGCGAGGCGATTAACCAATTGTGGCAATTGCAAATGAATTTAAACCAGGTTAAAGCCAAGGCCGGTATAATAAAACAATGCCGTGAACCGGCTTGGTGGCAAGCGGCCTCGCTGGATGAGCTGGAACTTATTCGTATCGATTTACGCAGCATTATGCAATATCGCGCTAAAGGCACTGGCTCTCGTCCTGAACCACCCACTATCGACATCACCGACAGCGGTGAAATCAAGGAACGGCAAGGCACTTATTTAAAAGCCGTCGATATGGCGAGTTATCGACTTAAAGTCGAACAGGCATTAAAAGAATTGTTCGAGCAAAATACGGTATTGCAAAAAATCCGTAACGGCATAGCGGTCAGTGTAGCGGAACTGGATAACCTCAATGCGCTAATCCACACCCAACATCCCGACATCGACCTGAATATCCTGAAAAGCTTTTACGACACCGCCGCACCACTGGAACAGATTCTGCGCTCCATCGTCGGGATGGACGCCGACAAAGTCAACCAGCATTTTGCCGACTTCATTCAACACTATCCCAGCCTTAATGCAAGACAGGTGCAGTTTTTAAGTCTGTTAAAACGTCAGATTGCCCAAAGCGGCGCTATTGAAATCAACAGCCTTTACCAAATGCCTTTTGCCGCACTGGGCGCACCCGACACCGTCTTTACCAACGAACAACAAATCGATGATCTACTCGCCATTGTGCAAAGTTTCGGCAAACAACCGATAATGGCCACTCAACTAAAACCTAAGGATATGACGGCTTAACTATGATTACCGGCGACTTAAAAAACAAAATCGACAAACTCTGGCTGGAATTCTGGCAAGGCGGCATTGCCAATCCTTTAACCGTGATTGAACAAATCACCTTCCTGATGTTTGCCCGTCTGCTGGATATTAATGAAAGCCACGATGAAAAACGCGCCTCCCGCACCGCAGACTTTATCTATACCCCGCGCTTTAAAGACCACGAACAGCACTTGCGCTGGAGCCAATTCAGCCATATTGAAGATGCCGAGCGGCTGATGAACGTGGTGCGCGATGAAGTGTTCAAGCATTTTCGCGAGCATACCAGCGACAGCCGTTTTGGCGATTATATGAAAGATGCACGTCTGGCGATCGACAAACCCAGTTTATTGGTTAAAGCCATCGAAATGATCGATGCCTTGCCGCTGGATGCCGGTGATACCAAAGGGGATTTATACGAATACTTGCTCAGTAAACTGTCCACCGCCGGCATTAACGGCCAGTTTCGTACCCCGCGCCATATCATTAAACTGATGGTGCAGTTAATCAATCCGCAACCGGGTGAATTGGTGGCTGACCCCGCTTGCGGTACCGCCGGATTTTTGGTGGCGGTCATGGAATACTTGCTGGAAATCTTCACCAGCCAACAAGGCGTTATGCAGGAAGACGTCATCGATGATAAAGGTAAAACTGTCAGCCAACTTATCTATACCGGCGATTTGTTAACTCAGGAACAATGGCAACACATTAAAACCAAAATGTTTCATGGCTTTGATTTTGACGGCACCATGCTGCGCATTGCCGCCATGAACCTTTACATGCACGGCGTTGACAATCCGGATATCCATTATCAGGATACGCTGGCACAGAGTTTTGCCAATCAATTTCCTGAACTGGAACAAAATGCCTTTAATGTAATTTTTGCCAATCCGCCCTTCAAAGGCAGCTTGGATGAAGACACGGTTAACCCGCATATTTTGCGACTGGTCAAAACCAAAAAGACCGAATTGTTGTTTATCGCCCTGATTTTGCACATGTTAAAAACCGGAGGTCGCAGTGCCACGGTGGTGCCGCAAGGCGTTTTGTTTGGTTCGTCCAAAGCCCATCAAGCCGTGCGGGAATTGTTAATCGAGCGTAACCAATTAGAAGCCATCATCAACCTGCCCAGCGGCGTGTTTAAACCTTATGCCGGCGTAGCGACTGCGATTTTAATTTTCGCCAAAGGCGGCGCGACCGATAAAGTGTTGTTTTATGACGTCCAAGACGATGGTTTCTCCTTGGATGATAAACGCGATGCACTCTATCAGGATGAACAAGGCAATGCCTTAAGTTTTGCCGGTGATTTACCCAAAGTGCTTGGCAGTTATCAATGTTGGCAAGAATATAAAAGTACGATCACCCAGGATGGTGGAACGACTGAAAATGCAGACGCACTATTCAGTGACCGTGCTCAGGCTTGTTTTTGGGTGAGCAAAGCCGAACTCGCCGCCAATAAATATGATTTGTCGATTAACCGCTATAAAGAAACCGTTCACATTGAAGAACAGTACGATTCGCCGAAAGTGATTTTGAAACAGTGGATGACGTTGGTGGATGAGATTCAAGGGGAGTTGAAAGAATTGGAGGGGATGTTGTGAAAACATTCTTTCTTGAACAGGACTCAGAATCAGGTAGGATGGGCAAAGGCAACGCCGTGCCCATCAATATTAATTGCTGTGATGGGCACGCTGCGCTTTGCCCATCCTACCCGCTGTCGTTGATTAAACCAGAGGAAAAATGAAGAATTATTCAGAGCGCATCACGGTTGAGGCCGGTAAACGCGGCGGTAAGCCTTGTATTAGAGGGCTAAGAATCACGGTTTATGATGTGTTGTCCTGGTTGACTGATGGCATGTCAGAATCTGAAATTATTGTAGATTATCCAGAGTTGATGGTGGAAGATATTAAGGCGTGTTTAGCCTTTTCCCATCTTACCCCCTAAGTTAAAGTTACACTAAAGAGGTTTAGGTTATGCAAATATCATTACAAAATACCCATTTATCGTTGCAACAGTTATATCAAATTGTTGCCCGTTTTTCTGTAGAACAACAATTAGCGATTGCCGATCATATTAAAAAACAAGCCTTGGCGGTAAAGTGGAATCAATTCGCGCAAACCATGCCTAGTGTTGAGCCTGACATTTCCGAGCAAGAAATTATGGAGGAAATAAAAGCAGTTCGAGCTGAACGCAGTGAAAAATAATATAAAAATCATTTTTGATGTGAACATTTGGGTCAGTGCTTTTATTAGCCCTAATATGGAGAAACAAGTTCAAGCCATTATTTTGCAAGATGAAGTGGATATTATCCTCTGCAGCGAACTACTTGAGGAGCTTAAGCAAACTTTGCAACGGTCTAAATTTAAAAAGTATTTATCTGCTGAAAGGATGTTGCTAGGGATTGAGTTGGTGGAGCAGTCATCAACCTTTATTAATTTTAAATCTGTTGTCGAACTTTGTAGAGATCACAAAGATGATTATCTGCTTGCGTTGGCTAAAGATGCTAAGGCTGATTTTTTATTGACAGGTGATAAAGATTTATTGGTGCTGAATCCGTTTGAAAAAACACAAATTATTAAACTGGCTGAGTATCTCGAACAGTTTAATTTATCAAGGTTAAGGGGTTTAAATGATTAGGGAATTTGAGGGGATGTTGTAATGTTGAGGGCAGAAAAATTTAATGCAAAATATCCAATTAAACCTTTAGGCGAGGTTGTTGATTTTCTCGACAATCTAAGAAAACCGATTAAAGCATCTGACCGTGTAGACGGAGAATACCCTTATTATGGAGCAAATGGATTACAAGGCTTTATTAATGATTTCATTTTCGATGAACCTCTTGTTTTATTAGCAGAAGATGGTGGCCATTTTGGTAACCCAGAAAAAACAATTGCGTACATTGCAGAAGGCAAGTATTGGGTAAATAACCATGCTCATGTATTAAAGCCAAAAGATGGATTAGATTTAAAGTTCTTATGTCGCGTTTTAGAAAATTATGATGTGTCACCTTTCATTAAAGGAGCAACTAGAGCGAAATTGACAAAAGGAGATGCTTTCACAATACCAATCCCCTTCCCATCCTTTGCCGAACAAAAACGCATCGCCGCCATTCTCGATAAAGCTGACAGCCTGCGCCGCAAAAACCAGCAAGCCATCCAGCTCGCCGACCAATTTCTCCGCGCCGTGTTTCTGGACATGTTTGGCGATCCGGTTACTAATCCGAAGGGCTGGCAAAAAGAACCTTTAGCGAATCATTTTAAAATTGGAACTGGTGGAACACCTTCGCGAGCCATTCAAGAAAATTATGGCGGAAATATTCCATGGGTAAAAACGACCGAGGTTTGCGGTAGGTTGATTTTAGAAACAGGTGAAGCCCTTACTGAGCGAGGGTTAGCTGACTCAAATTGTAAAGTTTATCCAATTGGTTCCTTAATAATAGCAATGTATGGTCAAGGTAAAACAAGAGGGCAATGTGGAATATTAGGACTCGAAGCTTCAACGAATCAAGCTTGTGCTGTGTTAGAACCATCCGAAACATTAGAAATGAATTTTGTATATCAATATATAAAATATTCATATGATCAACTAAGAGAGTTAAGCAGAGGTGGAAATCAACCCAATTTGAATTTGTCCTTAGTCAAATCGTTTGAGGTCATGATTCCAGATAAAAAACTTCAAATACATTTTTCTAATATTTTTTTAAGAGTACAAGAAATATTAAAGCAAAGTAATGATTTCAAAGATGATAATCTTTTTAATTCACTTAGCCAAAAAGCCTTCGCCGGTGAGCTTTAATGCCAACCTCATGAAATTTAAAAACAGGATAAGCCAATGCAAGCCTATTATGAAATACAAGCCAAAATTCCTCAGAATCATCAGTTAAAACTGCAACTGCCCGATACTATTCCGGCAGGACTGGTAAAAATTGCCGTGATCTATGAATTGCCGGAAGTAACAGAAAATAAAGCCGCAAAAATGGCCGCATTTTTAAAGGGGTTGCCCGATGAAGCAGATCAGTCCGGTTTGAGTCGTGCAGCAATAAATGATTACCTTCAGCAAGAACGCCAAGGCTGGGATTGATATGACAGCAACTTATTTAGACAGCTGCATGGTTATCGGTCTGATAGAAGGTGATACCGAGCAACGCAAAGCCTTAAAAAACTATCTGGCTTATCAGACTGTTTTCAGTTCGGAATTAGTCAGGCTGGAAGCTCGACTATTGGCTATTCGACAAAAAAATGAAGCTCACCTAAATCAATATGATGTCTTTTTTGCCGCCTGTGAATTTGTGGATTTAAATCGTGCGGTTTTCGATCTGGCTACTTTGCTACGTGCCGAAAGCAATCTAAAAACACCCGACGCATTGCATCTGGCTGCCGCCATACACACAGGGTGCGATGAATTCTGCACTAACGATAAGCAACTGGGCAAGGTCGCTATGCAGCGTATTAAAGTTATTGATTGGGATATACTGTTGCAGTATTAACCCACTAAGGAGTACGCATGAAATAACTTCGGCATCTTGCTCCCTCTCCCACAGGGAGAGGGCTGGGGTGAGGGGATATAAATGGTCAAGTTATTTCGTGCGCGTTCCTAAAGGAAGACTATGCAAACCCTACAAATACAACTTCCTGGCACTATCAATAGTGATATACAGGAAATCCAAATGCTTCTTGCCGGCAAATTGTATGAAAAAGGCGTGTTATCAGTTGAGCAAGCAGCGCAAATGACAGGACTTTCTAAAAGGACTTTTATGGAACTGCTGGGGCAGCATCAGGTTTCAGTTTTAAATTATCCAGCCGAAGACATTATGCAGGATTTTGAAAATGCCTAAAATAATTTCCAATACCTTCACCGATAAACGCTAATGCCAACCCATCAAAGCCCAGAACAACTCGCCAGCCTGCTGCGCGAACTGAGTAAGCTACCCAAAGAAACCGAATGGGTAGAATTTAAACACCATAACGACAATCCTCCGATGATCGGTGAATATATCTCTGCCTTGGCTAATTCGGCGGCTTTGCTGGGCAAACAGTCCGCTTATGTAGTGTGGGGCATTGCGGATGAAGATCATGCGCTGCTGGGGACGAAGTTTAAACCTTCGACAACACGGCACAAACAACAGGAATTGGAGAGCTGGTTATTGCAGAAAATCGCACCCAAAATTCATTTCCAGTTTCTGGAATTTGAAGTGGAAGACCGGCCTTTTGTTATTCTGGAAATCAACGCCGCTAATCATACGCCGGTCCAATTTGATGGCGTAGAGTTTATCCGTGTCAGCTCTTATACAAAAAAACTTAAGGACCATCCAGCAAAAGAACGTGAATTATGGCGAACGTTTGATCGTGTGCCGTTCGAGCAGCAAATGGCGGCAGAAAATCAAAGTGAGGAGCAGGTATTAAAACTATTGGATTATCCGGCCTATTTTGATCTAACCCAGTTGCCTTTACCTGATAATCGCGCAGGGATATTAAATGCCCTGAAAGCTGATCGTTTGTAATCATTCACACCCCTGCTAATTTTTTTCATTGCTAATGACTATATGTTATTATTTGAGCTAAAAAAAAACCCTTAAAATATGGCACTCAGCGATCACGATTTACGACAACTTGACGGAGAAGTGATTGACTCA
>CAIQND010000758.1 GCA_903873045.1 uncultured Methylococcaceae bacterium
ACGACCTACCTATGCTTCGATAGCTGGGAACACCTGCTCGATTTCATGCTGGAAGGCTGGTCTTATAAACCGGAAAGTCGAATCGCTTGCTCCCCCGAAAGCTGAAACTGAGTAGGTTTTGGCCATAATGAGAATTGCTGCTTTGATATACTGGTGCTGCGGACTCAACTGGCTATTCTCCAAGCCAAAACCGATTTCAAAAGTCTGCGGGAGAAGATTCAGGCGATTGCCAGCGCTTTGGAAGAACAAGAAGCCATTCCTGCCATCAAGACTCAGATGGTACTGATACAGGCCATTGCCGGTGACGAATGGTGGGAGGATGTGACGGTTGCCATGCTGGAAGTTATGCGTAAAAAGCTGCGGGCATTGGTGAAGCTGATTGAAAAAGCCAAGAAGATCGTTGTTTATACGGATTTTAAGGATGAACTGGGCGATGAAACGCCGATTGATCTGCCTCAAGTTGGTACGGGTATGGATTTGGCGAAGTTCAGGGAGAAAGCCCGTCAGTTTCTCAGAGCGCATGACAGCCACCTCTCACTGCAACGCCTGCGCCGTAATCAGCCGCTTACGCCGTCAGACCTTACCGAACTGGAACACATGCTTATTGAAGCCGGTGGTTCGACGGAACTGATCAATTTGGCGAAGGAGCAAAGTCAGGGCTTAGGCATGTTCATCCGTTCGTTGGTGGGGCTGGACAGAGAGACAGCCACTCTGGCATTTAGCGAGTTCATTTCAGGCACGACAGCCACACCGAACCAAATTGAATTTATCGACCTTGTCGTGCAATATCTCACCGAAAATGGGGTGATGGAACCTGATCGGCTTTATGAATCGCCATTTACCGATATTAACCCGCAGGGGCCGGAAGGCGTATTCCCGTCCGCCAAGGTGGATCAAATGGTTCAAGTGCTGATTGATATTCGGCAGAGAGCGGCGGCGTAAATGGCCTTATGAGGTTTGCCGTTATGGACAGCTTAGGCTGCACGCAGAAAATATTCCCCCATAATTAGCCTGGTTCCCAAGCTGGAGTGTCAATGCCCACAGTTAAGAATCTTTTGGCAAGATAAACCATTCGCTGAGCGGAGTCGAAGCCATAAAGATCGCTTCGACTCCGCTCAGCGAACGTCTTAACTGTGGGCAGTGATGCCGAAACGTGGGAACGATAGGCTGGGGTATTTATTGCGGGTTACCTTAACCGACTGTCCGGATTTTGGGGTTGACTAAACTCTTCTTTATATAAGTTTGTTATCTCTGTTCTTTTATAATAAAGTTAACAGTGGGTGATGTGCAGCGGATCAGTTGATCTTTTTTAATTATATTCATAATAATGTAGCCATGAAAATTCGTGTTATTAAAAAAAAGTTATCAAATCCTCGTGTTAGAAGGCGATTAAAAATTGGTCTTTCTGTTTTTGGTGGTGCGATTATAATGGTTGTACTGTTTAAGGTTGTCTACGATATTGGTTATTTTGATGCGCAGTCACTTAAAAATGCCAATAACGCCGAGCTAATTCATACGGATGATCGAGTGCTGACCATGGAATCGGCTCAGCATATTGTGTCTGGAGCGCTAAAAGAAGACTTTAATAACCCAAAAACAATTGTGCAGATGATTATTAATAACGATAATAAATTGTCAACCATTATTATAGAAAATAATAAGGTTAAAAAAATTGCGTGGATCATCAATATGCGTTTGTTTTTTACCGGCGATCTATTCAATGACGAAGGCATTAATTTAACCGAAGGTATCGAACGTCAACACAATGAGATCTTTGCGCGATAAATGGCAGCCTGAATAGTTACAACGGTTTGTAGCCAAAAAACATGCATTGGGTTCAATCGGGAATGAAATAAATCAAGGAATTTAACAAGATGAAATTAAAAGAAAAAGAGGTTGAAGTCGGGTACTTGTATTTAACCGGTGCCAATCAATATCGTGCAGTGCTGGCTATGAAAGGTGAATTTATGATTTATGCGCCCGGTTTGGAAGGGGCTGCACCCTTAAATCTGACTGCTACAAAAATGCCGTTTGAAAATCAGCCCTTTAAGAAGTGTCAAATCGTTACTTTTGCCAAAAAGGATTATCAAGTATTTAATTTTAATGGCACTGAAGCTATCAAACATAAATTGAATGAATTACAGGTAGCAGAAGTCAGTGCGCAGTGTAATGCCAAGTCAGCTATTGCTACTTTGTTAAGTGAATAAAACACATTAATCAACCTTATGACCATGAAAACAACAGCAAATGACCTAAAAATAGTATTGCAAAACGCTTTGCTCTATGACGGAAAAATGGAGTATGAGTTATATCAATATGAATTTGAAGACTTATTGGACGAATTATTAGCAACCCTGGTTAAAGATAAAGATGACTTTCTCTTTGCAATCACCACGCATAAAAATGATATAACGGGCAAAGAGGATACGGCAATGGTTTTAATTGACGCATCAGGTAAAGCATATATCAATGAATTGGCGAGGGATAAACTAAAGGAAGTGTGGGAAGACGATTATCAACGCAGGATGACAAAATTAATCCCCGACTTTGCCAAACAATTATATAAAGGCGACATTCCAATCAATGGCATTAAAACTGTCTTGCCTGTCAAATCATAGCGTAATTCTTCAGTCCCCCTTTTTCAAAGGTGGAGGCGAATAATTACATCATAACAACATTAAAAAGGTAAATAGCCAATGAACACGGAAGCAGATTTAAAAAGCTCTTTAGATGAGGCGCAAGGAAGAAATCCTCTTAAATTTCCATTTGGATTTTATATTGAAGACGATCACGAGCAGAGTGCGGGTGGCAGTTTCTTTTGGTATAAGACTGAAAAAGAGCTGCAACAATCGATACAAAATGATTTCATCAATGCGCTTTTTGAGGGTGCCAGCGATGATATGGCAGCGGTCAAAGCAGAAATTGCCAGACTCATTGAGCCATCGCCCCCCAATGCCGACGGTGATGATTTGCTGAATAATCTGAATTTGGTTTTAAGAGAAATTGAATTACGACTCCAGTTTATGGGCTCTTTTGACGATCTCTGTAAAAGCAAAAATGAGTGGGCGAAGTATTTTCGAGAGTCCTACCGTGAAGAATGTCTGGACGATATAGAGGATATTTCTTCAAAAAAACTACAAAGCCCAATCAAGAAAAGCGAGCAAGATGATTTTGCCGATTTTGTCTCTGATTATTTTATTTAGTATCATGAACAAAATCTGGTTAATGCTCCTGTTACTCCCGTTAACATCAATAGCTGCCGATAAACCGTGTCCCGACAAAAAAGGCGCAATATCACATTGTGAAGAGGCTCAAGAGGGTGTTGCCGGGCAAGCTTCCGAGTATCAAAGATTATTGGCACTTGCCGAACAGAATGCCGCCAAAATAAAAGCGCAATCAGATAAAAACGTTACCGCAATAAAAGCACAGTCGGATAAAAATGTGGCCGCAATAAAGGCGCAGTCAGAAAAGAACGCGGCATCAATAAAAGCTCAGCACGAACACGACCCTGTAAAAATTAA
>CAIQND010000759.1 GCA_903873045.1 uncultured Methylococcaceae bacterium
ACTGCTTTTTTAGATCAAAAACCTTGGGTTCGGCTCAAGTCCGGGAATGTGTTTCAAGGTGCTTTTATAGAAAATGGCACTGTGGCATGGCCGGGTAATATAGATATTGATCCAGAAACGCTTTACGAAAGATCGGTATTGCTTGACAAATAAGTACCGTCGGATTGGCATAGTGACGTTGAGCAACCTCTTTTCGTTGCCCAACATTCACCGGTCAAAATCAGAATATCGAGAGATTTCTTCAATGCCATTCGTGGTTTTAACGCGAAAATATCAGGCACGAAAAGCATGTCCGCGACCTACCTGGCTTGGCTGGAACGGATGGTTAGGCTAGATGTTTGTTCAGCGAATTTGAGCATCGCCCTTAGTGCCTGATTGACTGCTTCTGCATTATGGAAGACGGCGGCGATATCCGGGTCAAGGACGACGACATTCGTGCTTTCAATATACTGCTTATAATATTTTCCCCTCACGGCTTTGGAAAAATCGAAATCATATTCGGGGCGTAAGTCATCTTCTAAGTTCTCAGGATTCATATTGTTTCCTCTCGTGGGCAGTGGCGGGTCGGGCGCTGATTATGCGGACTTCATCTGTGCTTTCAGTGTGGGAGACTAGACTACCAACAATCTCCCGGTGCACGACACGCCAACGGTGATTAAGCGATTCGCCAATGGAGTGGTCGAAATCAGGAAAAGTTTCCGCTAACGGATCGCCAAACACAGTGGTTGCTTCGTTGAAATCAACGTCATGTTTTTGGAGATTTATTGTTGCCTTGACTTGATCCCAAGTGAAATTCATATAATTCCTGTTTTAGAAATGTCGGGCAACGATAAGTCGTTGTCTGGTCTATATTTGACCACAGTTATTACATTCGTGCGTTCTAACGCGAAAATATCGGGCACGAAAAGCATGTACCCGATCTGGTTTTTAGGCCACCTGTTTCGTAGGGTTATGCGAGCGGTGGGCAGGTGATCCATACAACATCCCCTCAATGCTTATGTCTTCATCTATATCAGGCCAATGGACACCGTGACCATCACCGATAATTTCAAAATTTTGCCGCTGTTTTTCGGTGGCTTCCGATAAACGCCACGACCAGATTAAGGGAACACTTATTGTGCGTCCATCCACCAGGTAGGCAATAATTTCGTCCTCAGTAACTTTAATGGTCAGTAATCGAGGTTCTATGCTATTAACCACAGTGATCATGCCAAGCCTCAACAATTTTTGGTAAATTATTTTTAATAAGTTTCTGGATGCCGCTTAGTTCTTTTGGTGAAAAGCCACAGTTCTTTGCAAGACAAAGGGGTTCAAGCCAAAACTTACAGGTTATTTTATCGCGTTGTACGTGAATATGCTTCGGCTCTCAGCAATCGAAACTGTAAAAAAATAGTCGGTAAGCTCCAGGAATATTTTTGATACTTGGCATAACTACCATCACCCCGTTTTATAAAATTAATTTCAGCTTATTGCTTTACGCCTTATCGAATTTTGACAGTACTGTTAGGCAGGATATGCGTATATGCCGACAAAGACGGCGGGCAGAAAAGCACTGCCCACACTACCTGGCTGTGACACCAGCTATTCCAGCTTTTATTTCAACGCCATAGAAAAGCAAAAGGCTCTGTGATGAGAATCACAGAGCCTTATAAGACACCATACTGGATTGCAATCTCCGATGTATGGCGGCCACCTAGGTGGACTTAAGCCCGATGCCAAAGACAGTGCGAGAAGCATAATAATACTACAAAATTATAAGAAGTCTGTCAATGATGTTAAACCTAAACCGTGAAGTAAGCACTGCTGAATTTTAATAAGATCGTCTTTATCAATTATTCTGTTGTCATATATTCTTTTCCACATGCATCTTTTCCGTCAAATAGCAAAAAAAGCCTATCAAATGAAACTGTGTAAATCATATCGGCTTTAACCCAATGGAACTTAGCGTCATAAGGGGATGGCAACACAGGGTCTATATGTAATTTGTAGTTATATGGGGCAATTGGAGCTGGTGGCGTTGTGCTTAAAGGAACAATGGCACAGAGCTTTCCTCTGTGGCGTAACCTTGGAGAGATGACAATAACTGGTCTGCGTTTAACCATTTCTGGAGGAACAAAGCCTTTAAAGTCGCAAATAAGTATTGTTCCTTGTTCTGGATGAAATTGAATCGCCATGCTATTTAAATGTTGATATTA
>CAIQND010000760.1 GCA_903873045.1 uncultured Methylococcaceae bacterium
CGGTTACCCTGCTAACATCGTGGCATTAAAGGGCAGGCGTAAAGCCTGCCCCTACAAAAAATGTCCCGGCTAAAGTGGGTAGCCAAAAGTAGGATTTTCCCAATCAAGCAAGCGATTGGATTCGTTTAATGGGTAAGTTCTTTCGCAGAAATCACCTTATACCTATCAACCATAAATTAATCTCCGTAGAGACGCGATTTATCGCGTCTAAATGATAACCCGTGGGTTTTCGGATGTAGGGACACGATAAATAGAGACGCGATAAATCGCGTCTCTACGGTGACGATACCTGTATATTGTCGCCCATGTGTTGTTCATAGTTTAAAGTGTCGGTCTTCGTGCTTCTCGAAACCAGCCTCGGTAGCGTTCCATTTTGGCGTGTTGTTCGGCGGGTGCGTGACGGCGGCAGGTGGAATACTCTTCTGTACCCGGCTTCGCGCCCCAACGCATTTCGGCGCAGTCGTTGGGATTATAAGCCATTTCGTATAAGAGCTTTCGTGCCAGCACCTCGGCTATGGAAAGCTCCCACAGGCTGCCGTTGGTGCGTGTATAAAAAATGCTGCGTTCCTGGATGCGCCTTGCGTGGTGCAGCTCGATCCAGACCTGGGCTTGTTCGGGACTTCTACCGTTCATCACGAACAAGTCGGGATGACGCATGATTTTCTCGGGCAAATCGGTCAACACCTTGATGGCGATAATGAGGCGCAGGTCACGCGAAGGCGTGGAGTAATCCTCCCAAGACCCGACAGTCTGAAAAATCGCGGCACCGTCCGGCATGGGGATGATGCTGCCGGGGTTCCTGCGAAAATACGTCTCACCGTTATTCACCGAGACTACGCGGGTCTCGATTTGCTCCACCAAGGCATCGAGAGTGGCTTCGTAAGCTTGTTGGGGATCAAGGCCGGCAGGGTTGATGAGCTTGGCCAGTTTGGCATAAAAATCATCTGAAGAGAGTTGAGCTTGTTCCAGGGAAAAAGGGGCGAAGCCGGGGTTGTCAACCAGTTCATCATTGGCGAGCGTTCGTAATCCGCCCGAGGCCGCACCAACCAAGGGTCGAAAAACCTTAAAGCCAGGCCCTGCATTGGCATTGTTGGCAAACAAAAAAGTACCTTCCCAAAAGCGTTTACGGGTGACCGAGTTGTCGGGTTGAGCATCGACGGCCAACAACATACCCGGACGATCTACTGTTTGAGCTACCCATTCTGCCAACACCAACACATGACCGTAAGGATCGGCATAGACTGTCCCCGGCCAGAGCGTTTCCCGACGGAGAGCGGTAGGGTACAGATCGGTAAACTCGTCCTCAAGGCCTGTTCGCGCCGAGCCGGAGTGGACGGTATTTGCCAACTGCTCATTGACATGCCTGAAGCTGGCTTGCGAGCTGATGCCGTGAGTGAACTCGGTATTAACGGTGGCGGCGCCACAACGTGGCGGTGCGTTGGTCGAGCCTCGCCCACAGGCGCGAAAAGCGATTGGCAAACCGACCTTCCAGGCAAAATAAGCCCGCAAGGTATAGGGCAGGTCGGCGCAATCGGGCGTTAGTGGCAGGTTATTGTCTTCGTTACTGCCGAGATAGTTGTACAGAAAGTTGCTCTCTTGGTTACGCAACAAGGGTTCCAGGGAAGGTAAGCTCACGTTTTCCTCGTGCGGTGCACCCAATAACGCTTCGATCCAGGCCGAAAAAAAGGCCTCGGTGGCAAGCCCCCACGCTTTTGAGTTTTCCTGTGTGTCTATCCCATCAATGGTGAGCGGATGGCAAGCGGTAAGCTGACCATTTCGCCCCGCCATCACCTGATAATTTCCCGCGTTGAGTCCTGCCAAAGCACTGGTCAGACTCCAGGGCGGGCCTCCCCGGTGTAGAAATTGCAGCGGTGTGCGCCGACCTTGGTTGTCGATCAGCGTCAGTTCTGACAGGGAACCATCCGTAGACACGGCCATGATTTTAATCGGCCTGTCGGCTTTGGGATTAACCGGGGAGATCCAGATATGTGTTTCGCCGGTTTCTTCGCATGAATAAGCGTCGGCCTGCGCCATCGAAATGCTGGCCACTGTTAGCAGTAGTCCTGCGAGAAAATAATGAAAAATTTTAATTCGGGTTGTCATGTCCGCATGTCCGTTCTAATAATAGGCGGGTTTCGTCACCTGAACTGGCTATTAAGCAGTCACTCGTAAGTTTCTTAATAAAAATGACTATTGACAGTATAGTGTGTAATTATATTCATTATGAAACAACTTGTTAATATCACAAATGCTTACTGTAAAATCGCTTTTCCCAGAAGAAACAGAAACACTGAACGAATTACACAAATACCATCCTATAGACTTTCAGATATTAAATTTCCAGCTTTACTAATTAAAAACCTTTAAAATCAATGCGTTTCTTGGTGTTACTTGGAAGTTATTTATCTGAAAGTCTATAGCCATGTATAGCGTATGCCGACAAACAGTCTCTATCTGGCTGCATAGTTGGGAGTCATCGGGCGTTTGCGCCTTACTCGCCAGAGCTGAATATCATTGAGATAGTTTGGAGAAAAATAAAATACGAGCGGATGCCTTTTTCAGCCTATACCTCGTTTAAGAATTTAAAGGAGAGTCTATATGAAATATTGGCCAGTATAGGGAAATCAAACACGATTGCGTTTTCCTAAAAATGTCAGTGAACTTTTGAGTTACTACTTATCTATTAGGTTTATATTTTGCTCTAATCAATTAGCCGATAAAAATCGTAAGCGTTCAGTCCTGCCAATCCTCTCGAACTGATCTCATTTGAGTTTTTCAATCATTGTCGGAGTCAAAGGCAGTAATTCATCAAAACGGCTATTTGATCAAGTAGGCAATTTTTCCAAGGTTCCCTTTAGCCACGTTTCGGGATTTAAACTATTCAGCTTGGCGTTACCCAGCAAGGTCTCAATAGCGGTCACTCTGTAATTGTTCAGCCCCCCTTTTTTTTCAAAGGGGGCAACTACATCTTGAGACTGACAATTTTTAATCTTTTGTAGTGTCTGATAAACTGGCTCGATACACGCGCATCAACGCGACAAAAGTGAGAAAATCATAAAGTCCGTGAATAATGACAGGAATTAATAAATTTCTGTCACCGCTATAATCTAAAGATAAGCCTAAATAAATCCCGACCAGAGCTGCCAATACGGCATAAAGTGGCGTTACTGCATGGACCAATCCAAAAATGATGTTACTGGCGATTAAACCTGTCGTTATGCCCCATGAATTCTCTATCCATGGCTGAATGACGCCGCGAAACAAAAGCTCTTCTGCTATTCCGGCTATGGCTGCCAGTATCAATAGATCGCTCCAGTGATAGCTATGTAATCCGGGCCCCAAGGTATTTAGCAGTAATTTCCTGATCTTGACTACTGATTCTCCCTGCAATTTTTCCAATGCCAGAAACATTAAGAACAAGGGTAGGGTGCCTATCACTCCATAAGCAATGGCAGTTTCTGAAAAATAAATATGTTCGAACGGGTCAATATTGGCAACCCAGCCTAAAAATATTGCCACTAAAATCAAAGAAGCCTCAAAATAACAGGCTGATTTAAAGAATTCATCAAGTTTAAACAGTGATTTAGCCATTGCGTGTATTTGTAAAATTAAGGATGAGGCATTCTAAACAAAAATGGTTAAAATAGCTGTTTTGATTCATTATTATTCAATATTATGCAGTGTTTTATCTATAAAAGCCTGAAAAAAGACTACCTTTATTTGTATATCGTTAACAAAGATGATTTTTCAAAAGTACCGGAGGCGCTGCTTAACAGCTTTGGAAAAATGGAATTTGTGATGGATATAGCGCTATCGCAAGAACGGAAATTAGCGAGGGAAGATGCAGGAAAGATCATGGACAGCCTTAAGGCTCAAGGTTTTTTTGTGCAATTGCCACCGCAAAGAGAGACAGCATAAATACCGTCATGCTTTGCGGATCTGGCGACTGACCTTATGCTTTGGGTAACGTAACCCCTGTCTGCCCCTGATACTTACCGGCTCTGTCTTTATAAGAGGTCTCACACACCTCATCGCTACCAAAAAAGAGCATTTGGGCCACGCCTTCATTGGCATATATTTTTGCGGGAAGTGTTGTGGTATTGGAAAATTCCAAGGTTACGTGACCTTCCCATTCGGGTTCCAAAGGCGTGACGTTAACAATAATGCCACAGCGGGCATACGTTGACTTGCCCAAGCAAATAGTCAGTACATCACGCGGAATCCGAAAATACTCAACCGTACGCGCCAATGCAAACGAATTGGGCGGAATAATGCAAACATCGGATTTAACATCGACAAAACTGTTTGAATCAAAGTTTTTTGGATCAACAATAGCCGAATTGATATTGGTAAATATTTTAAACTCATCCGAGCACCGAACATCATAACCATAGCTTGAAGTGCCGTAGGAAATAACACGACCCTGTTCAGAATCCCTGACTTGACCACTTTCAAACGGCTCTATCATGCCGTGCTGTTGCGCCATGCGGCGAATCCACTTGTCCGACTTTATACTCATGAAATATTAATTAGGTTAAAGGTTAATTATACAATGCCATTTAGTTAAGCTGTTCGCTGAGCGGAGTCGAAGCGATTTTTCTGGCTTCGGCCCCGCTCAGCCAACGGTGCTCAGCCTTGCTCTGCTGAACTTTGAGGCTTAAGTATTTTGCACCACAATAGTAGGAAATCGGGTGCTAAAATCCTTGCTTTTTAATGCCAGCTTTGCGGCTGTTTTACGTGCAATTTCTTTGTAAATTTGTGCCGCACGTCCATCAGGTTCAGCCACTACAGTAGGCATTCCTGAATCAGCTTGTTGTCGAATTCTAATGTCTAGCGGCAGAGATCCCAGAAAATCAACCTTGTTTATATCCGCCATGGCAGCACCGCCGCCTTCACCAAAAATAGCCTCGGCGTGACCACACTCGCTGCAAATATGCATACTCATGTTTTCAACAATACCGAGTACCGGCACGTTAACTTTTGCAAACATTCCCAAGCCGCGCTGGGCATCAATCAAGGCAATGTCTTGGGGTGTTGTGACGATGACGGCACCACTAACTGGAATTTGTTGGGCTAAAGTCAGTTGAATATCGCCGGTTCCGGGCGGTAAGTCGATGATTAAATAATCCACATCAACCCAGTTGGTATCCCTTAATAACTGCTGCAAGGTGTTGGTTGCCATAGGGCCACGCCAAATCATCGGCTGACCGGCTTCAATCAAATAACCAATCGACATGGTTTGTACGCCGTAAGCCATTTTAGGTGTCATGGTTTTGTTGTCGATGCTATCAGGTAAACCCGACAAGCCCAACATGGTTGGAATGCTGGGGCCATAAATATCGGCATCCAATATACCTACCATCGCCCCTTCTGCTGCCAATGCCAGCGCCAGATTAACCGCTGTCGTTGACTTGCCGACACCACCTTTACCGGATGCTACGGCAATAATATTTTTTATATTAGGCTGAGGTTTTAAGGCCTGTTGTACCGCATGAGACAGAATTTTTACCGTCACATCAACCGTAACACTTTCTACTCCGTCCAGCGTTGCCAGTAAATCTTCAACAGACGCTTTTAATTGATCAATAGTACTTTTTCCAGGATATCCCAACTCCAGCTTAACGCTGACATTAGCACCCTCAATATTGATTGCTTTAACTGATTTTGCAGTAACCAAATCGATGCCATGATTGGGATCGATAAAGGTTTTCAGTAGGTCTTCTACAGCCGTCTTTTCCAGGTATGCCATGATTATTCTCAGTAATTTTAGTCACTACAGTTTTGTAAGTAAATTCAATATTAGCCGCTGAATCTACTTAAGATAGTTAGTATTCTACAGTTTTTTAAATAAAATTTATTTTTTAGCGGTGTTCTATTCTGTAGTCGCGTTAATTTTATGCGATAATCATCTGATTGTTTGTTTTCATATCCCTTAATTCTTTGCATCATGTCAGATAGAAAAATTCTCGTCACCAGCGCCCTTCCTTATGCCAACGGCCCCATCCATTTAGGTCATTTGGTTGAATATATTCAAACAGATATTTGGGTGCGCTTTCAAAAACAACGTGGCAACCACTGCTATTTCGTTTGTGCGGATGATACCCACGGAACACCTATTATGCTAAAAGCTGATCGGGAAGGTATTACACCGGAACAATTGATCGCTCAAGTTGGCATAGAGCACTTGGCCGATTTTACTGAATTTGGTGTCGTGTTTGATAATTATCACAGCACACATTCTGAAGAAAACAGGCTCTTTTCATCATTGATTTATGAACGATTACGGGATGCCGGCCATATCAGTTCACGCACCATTACCCAAGCCTTCGATCCGATTAAAAACATGTTTTTGTCCGACCGTTTTATTAAAGGTGAATGCCCCAAATGCGGCGCACATGATCAATACGGTGACAGCTGTGAGGCCTGTGGTGCAACTTATGCGCCCACCGAACTGAAAAACGCGGTTTCCACCATTTCAGGCGCAAAACCTGTTGACAAAGATTCTGTCCATTATTTTTTCAACCTGGCTGATTTTAACGAGATGCTCAGCGATTGGACTAGCGCCGGTCATTTGCAACCCGAAGTGCGTAATAAATTAGCCGAATGGTTAGAGAGCGGTTTGCAGCAATGGGATATTTCTCGCGATGCACCTTATTTTGGCTTTGAAATTCCGGATGCTCCCGGAAAATATTTTTATGTGTGGCTGGATGCGCCTATCGGTTACATGGCAAGTTTTAAAAATCTATGTACTAAAAAAGAGCTGGATTTTGATGAGTACTGGGCACTGGATAGCACGGCAGAGCTTTACCATTTTATAGGTAAAGACATTATTTATTTCCATGCCTTGTTCTGGCCTGCCATGTTAAGCGGCGCTCAATTTAGAACACCTACCGCTATTTTTGCGCACGGTTTTTTAACCGTTAATGGTGAAAAAATGTCCAAATCCCGTGGTACTTTTATTACCGCAAGAACCTATCTGGATCATTTGAACCCGGAATATCTGCGCTATTATTTTGCCGCCAAACTGAGTGCCGGCGTTGATGATATAGACCTGAATTTTGATGACTTCAGTCAGCGGGTTAACTCTGACCTGGTCGGTAAAGTCGTTAATATCGCCAGTCGTTGCAGCGGTTTTATCAGCAAACGCTTTGCCAATACATTATCGGCTACCTGTTCTGAACCGCTGTTATTTCAAGACTTTATCAACGCCAACAAACAAATCGCAGAGTTTTATGAAACCCGTGAATTTGGCAAAGCCATGCGTGAAATTATGGCGCTGGCAGATAAAGCCAATCAATATATTGATGAAAAGAAGCCTTGGTTAATTGCCAAACAGGAAGGTAATGATACCGAGTTACACGCCGTTTGCTCAATGGGGATTAACCTGTTTCGTTTACTGACTGTCTTTCTAAAACCGGTCATTCCAGAGTTGGTGAAAGAAGCTGAACACTTTTTAAACATTGATTCACAAGCGTGGCCAGTCGCTGCACAGCCTTTGTTAAACCATATCATTAATGACTTTAAACCGTTAATGACTCGCGTTGAAGCCGATAAAATTGCGGCGATTGTTGAAGCATCCAAAGAAAACCTGGAAAAAACCGCTGCTCAACATACCCAGATTGCGCCCGAGAAAAAATTTGAACCCATAGCCGACACGATTGAATTTGAAGACTTTGCCAAACTGGATTTACGTATTGCCAAAATCATCAAAGCCGAATCGATAGAAGGCTCTGATAAACTGTTACAACTGACCGTTGATATAGGCGACGAAATCCGCACTATATTGGCAGGTATTAAATCCGCTTACGCACCGGAAGACCTTGAAGGCAAATTGACCCTCGTTATCGCTAATCTGGCACCTAGAAAAATGCGCTTTGGCAACTCTGAAGGCATGGTATTAGCCGCTGGCTCCGGTGGTAAAGATATTTGGATTTTAAGCCCGGATGAAGGCGCTACTGCCGGAATGCGCGTAAAATAAACATCATTATTTAGTTCCCCTCTTTGATAAAGAGGGATTAGGGACAAGCCACTACGAGAGCTGGTTTTTAGTTGGAACTGCCTGGCGGCTGACGGCCAAAAGCCGACGGACGCGAATGGCAGCTTTAGGGCGATGAATATGGCGGAATGAAGGTGGCAATATGCTATAAATCAGATAGTGTTATCGTATTGTCTACTGTTTTGGCGTTTTGATACCCTTGAAAGCTCTTAAAATCAAGGGTACTGTTTTGAACAATAGACATTTTAGCTCAAGCTGTTCAATGCCAAATAGCAAGTTGGCACAACACTATCCGGTTTCCAGCACCAGCATTTTCAGCTTTACAAACATGGCATCTTGCAGCTTATGAAGTTCAGGCAGTCTTGCCAGTGCCTGTTCGGTTTGGCCCGCCTCATGGAGCGCTATTAACTCGCTGCCCAGTGTTTGTAATGCTTCATGCAGGGCAAACATAGCCTCATAATTTCCATTTTTGAGAGGGCTGTTAATCGTTAGCCAGATGCCAAAGCGGGATTGTAAATTTTCAGGTTTGTGCACTTGGTTGTTAAGGTAGCCTTCTATGGCGTTAATCCATACCTTATATTCAGCATTGGCAAATAATAACGGTAAATCGTCATGAATAAATGAGGGCCAATTCAGCCAGTTGGGATCCGGTTGCCAGTTAGTTACCCATTTTGCGAAATCATCGGCGGGCATGGGGTGAGCAATCGCATAGCCTTGTACCCTGTCGCAGCCTATTTGCAGCAGCATTTCGGTTTGTTGGTTCGATTCCATACCTTCGGCGATGACTTCCAGGTTAAAAGCGGTCGCCAAAGCCAGCACCGCTTCTATAATCGCAAGATCATCGAAATCAGTCAGCATATCGCGCATAAAACTCTGATCAATTTTAAGTTCGTTGATCGGTAAGCGTTTTAAATAAGTCAGTGACGAATAGCCGTTGCCAAAATTATCCAGGGAAAAATTGATACCCAGTTCCCGACACGCTTCAATCAACTCAGATACCTTGCTTATATCTCTCATGACACTGGTTTCCAGTATTTCCATGCTCAGATCACCCGGTTTAACCGTGGGATGGGCATTCAGTGATAGCCGCAGGGTTTCTATAAAATCGGGTTGCTGCAACTGTCGTTTGCTAATATTGACGCTGACCGGCAGTTCCAGTCTGGAGGCATGCCAACTTTCTATTTGGCTCATTGCCGTATTGATGACCCAGTTATCGACATCAATGGACAGCGAATGATTCTCAATGATAGGCAAAAAATCCTCTGGCAATAACAGGCCTTGATGGGGATGGCACCAACGAATTAACGCTTCCGCACCAATAACACGGCCTAGACGCAAATTGACTTTGGGTTGATAATAAAGCTCAAACTCTCCGGCTATCAAAGCATTGCGGATACGTTCAATGTTTTCATTATGGTTTCGTGTCAGCTTGTCCATGCCGACATCAAAGATATGATAACGATTCTTTCCGCTTTGCTTGGCTTGATACATGGCTTGATCGGCCTGGCGTATCAGAATATCGGCATCAACCTCTTCTGCTTGCGGGTAAAAAGTGATGCCCATGCTGGCCGATACCTGCAAGGTAACGCCATCAAACGGTACGGGTTGCGCAGCAGCCACCAGCAAGCGGACCAACATGGCCTTACTGGTTTCAATGTCGTGCACATCAACCAGCAAGGCAATAAACTCATCACCGCCAACACGGGCCAGCGTATCAATCTCGCGCAGACTTTGCGTCATATTTTTCGTCAGAGCAATCAGCAAGTTGTCACCCGCCAAATGACCATACTCATCATTAACGGCCTTAAAGCCGTCAAGATCAAGAAACACCACGACCAGCAATTGTTTTTGACGCTTACATTGGGCAATCGCCTGACGTAGGCGATCAGAGAGCAACCAGCGGTTAGGCAAATTGGTCAGTATGTCAAAGTGCGCGATATGTTCCAACTCCTGCTGATGGACTTTATATAGCGTAATATCAGATAGTAAGGCGACATAGCGTCTTGAATTATCCTGTCTATTGACTATGGCACTGATATTTTCCATCGCGGCATACACTTCGCCGTTTTTACGGCGGTTCCAAAATTCGCCATACCAATGGCCTTTAGTCATTAATTCATGCCACATGGCGGTATATACTTCTTTTGGTTGACGACCGGAGCTCAGTATGCGCGGAGTTTTACCCAGTATTTCTTCTTGGTTGTAGCCGCTTATTTCAGAAAAAGCATCATTAACCTGGATAATTTTACCCTCACTATCGGTAATCATAATGCCTTCTTGGGCATGAGCGAAAACACTGGCGGCAATTTGAAGTTTTTCATCCGCTTGTTTCTGCTCGGTAATGTTGCGCATCACAACCAGCATTTCAGTCGCTTTAACCTGTTCGTTAAAATATAAGCTGATATTTAAAAGTACTTCCAAAAAGGTCTTTTCTGATGGTTGCTGAAGTTGTAAGTTATAGTCTTCAACAAATCCTTTATCGAGTGCTTCTTGGTAAAGGGACTCTACTGTTTCCGGTTTGATAAAATAAGTGGAAAAATCGCTACCCATAAGCTGATCAGTGGTTATACCGGTAATGTTCTCCGTCGCTTTATTGGCAGACAGTATTTTGCCTTTCATGTTGAGGGTTATTACAGGATCTAAACTGGACTCAAGTAAGTTATGGATATAACTAACGCTGGCTTGTAGATTTTTTTCAGCCAGTTTACGTTCGGTGATGTTATGGAAAAAACCGACCACATGAGGAATAAAGCCTTTAAGTCCGAAGAGATCTATAAGTGCTGTCATGCTATTTAGTTTTGTTTGATACTTGATGAAAGATATATTTTGGGGTAATTAGTTATAGCCTTTCAGATAAATAATTTCCAACTACTGTGCTCAATACTATGATTTTAAAGTGCTTTACATGATTAATTTGGAAATTTAATTTCTGAAGATTTATAGGTCTAAATACCTTCGATGCCTTATTTGTTCAAGTCAATGCGCATTCGGCTTGCGGCAAGTCCTCTTTTAGTTGTCAGTGAAATACCAATTGTCAAAACTGTCCGAAGTAGTGAAACAGAACAGGGCGCTAAAATTAAGACAGGAGTACTGTGTGATTTTTTGGCTACCCACTTAAGGCGGGACAATTTAAAGTTAAGCCGTTCGTAGTGAGCCTGTCGAACCATAAAAGACGCTTCGACAAGCTCAGGGCGAACGGTTAAGTCTTGCTACTTGTCACGCCTAAAGTGGGTAGCCGATTTTTTTATTATCTCTCCATACTTGTGAGGTATATTCCTGCCCAGCCTGCTTCTTCTGTGCCCATGCTCACGTTGATGACCAGAGATTTACCACGGAAACCGTCACGCTCAAGACCCATCTCTGTAACGGGTAGTATTGATTGTGTGGCCGTATCGATGGCTTCAGGGTCAAATACTGTACCGTTCATATCTGTTTTAACCAATGTTGATAACGGGTTATTTTCTTTACCTTTTCTAAGATAAATACCATCTACTGGGTTTACATAGACGTTACTAACATCGGTGATACCAATTCTTGCTTTGAATGCTGTGTGGTAGCTTACATCTTCATGGTCATCGACTTTACCAGAAACTGCCATGAACGAAGCGGATCGCCAGCGTGCCAATTCACCGTCTTCATCACCCTCACTGCCTTCGCCTACACCAGGAGCTCTACCCGAAAAATTCCAATAGACAAAGTCGGAAAAGTCTACACCAGTTCGGGCGATTCTGACATTCTTGCCACTCTTTAAGTCGTGGACGAATATACCTTGATTCACAGGAACTTCTTTTTCCTGATACCAGCCTACGTCATCCTTTTGGCTACCCGATGCACTACTCTTACAGTACGCTTTGCGATCTTTGTTGCCTTCTTCTGGGCAGTACAGACGCACGATTTTGATCTCTGATCCCCACGCGCCCCAATACGCCACGAAACGCCCATCAAAGGAGACACCTTCACCGAGTTTATTGAATTTGATGTTTTTGGGTTCACTAGGAACTTGCGAGCCTATGTTAATCAGTGCTTTTAGTTTGGGTTGCTTGTTAAGCTTATAGGATTCCAATGGTGCAAGATAAATACCGCCTGCGTTTGGATTTTCCTCATTATCAAAACCTGCAAATACAACTTGCTTACCAACGGCACTAGGAGGTGCAGTAGAACCAAAAAATTGATTAGTACCTGGAATCAGGGTATGCGTGCATATTCTGGCTCAACCTGAACACCCATTCTGCTCCAATCTGAACACCTATTCTGAAACAAGCTGAACACTGATTCTGGTTTCAAGCTGAACACTTTTCTGGATTTTCCAGAATCGGTGTTCAGATTGCCAGAATAG
>CAIQND010000761.1 GCA_903873045.1 uncultured Methylococcaceae bacterium
AGATTGATATATTTTCCAGACTAACCACAAATTTGTAAAAAGAATGATTGATGAAAAAGACCGGTGTATATAAAAAATAATGGGAAAATCTTCGCGCCAGTATTGACGCTCAATGTGTTCGCGGGCAATAAAATCAACAGCTTCTCGGACTTGAGTGCCCATGGCGACCTGTAATAAGGTCATTATCATGGCCGCGATTAAAACGGTTTTAAACTTGGCGGGCAATAAATGCGTATCAATTTTACTGATAAAATCACGTTGCGAGCGTGCAATGGTATAAATCAATAAGGCCACTATCACCAACGCCAAGAGCATGTGTATTGTTATCATGATCGGTTTAAGGTTGCTTGCGACGACACTTGACCCCAGCCAACCTTGAAAACCAACCAGAAAAAAACTGCTTAGCGATAAGTAAAAAACGGTTTTGTCGGTTTTAAGATAAATACGTGATGACCAGGCGGTTAGAAAAATTAAAAAACCAATGGTCACGCCCACTAACCGATTACTATATTCAGTCCAGGTTTTTACGGGGTTAAACTGGGTATTTTCATAACCGCGTTCGGCATAAATTTCATGATAATTAGCGGGTAACTGCGACTCTTCAGTGGGCGGTATCCATTGCCCAAAGCACATAGGCCAGTCTGGGCAACCCATGCCGGCACCTGATGCCCTGACAACGCCACCCATAAGAATGACAACATAAACCGCAAAAATAGTAATTATGCCGATGCGACGAAAATGTAAAACTGCTTGAGTATTTATCATGGTGGTCATCTTATTAAAGTAATTTTAGTATGATGGCTGTCGTTTAAGCTCAGGTTATAAGTATCGCTATCAGAAACCTGTAAAACAATCAGCATTTTAACGGTAGTTACCGCGCTTTCTGCTGCAATCTGGGCGCGTTGTGCCAGTAATACCTTGCCGATGGAGTGTTCTGTGTCGGTGCTATTGTCGATGATGGCTGAATTGGGAGCAGGTAGGGTGGTCGACTCGCATTCAGCCAGAAATAGGGTTCTTTTGGCTTTACCCAGATAATGTGTCCGGGCAACAATTTCCTGGCCGGTATAACAACCTTTGTTGTAGCTGATACCGCCTAATTGATCCAGATTAAGCATTTGTGGAATAAATTCTTCGGACGTTTCGGCAGTCAGCCAAGGTATGCCTGAGAGAATATCCAAATAACGCCATTGGTCTGAATTTGTTGGTTTAAATTGCTGGTTATCGACTCGCTCTGACCACAGTGCAATGGCTTTGTCGGTATCGGCAATAACCAAATAACGAGGGTGTGTGGTAGAAAAATTAACGGTAATATTGTCTTGTTGCGTTGTATTAAACAAGGGTTCGGCTAGCATTGCTGGTACGGATAAGCCCATTAAGCAGAGCTGATTGGAGCTATCTGTTAAGGTGACAGCCGATCTTAATATATACATTTGCAATCTTTTTTTGACCGTTTCCAAGAGCTCTTCAGGTAAAATAACAAGAAAAGCATCACTGGTTTTAATCAGTAAAAAAGTGGTGATAGCTCGGCCTTTGGGATTGCATAACGCGCCCAAGCTGCTTTTTGTGTCGGTAAGTTCGTTAACATCACAGGTCACTTGTCCCTGTAATAACTTGGCTGCATCTTTGCCGCTAACGGTCAATACAGCCAAATGCGCAACCGGGTAAATGGTTTTGTCATTGTCATCTACAATGGCTGGAAAAGTAATGTCAGTATCACTTTTAAACGTTGCATTTTGACTGAGTAAAAAGTTTTTCCAGTTTTGATTCATAGATGAAAGGATAAAGTTTTAAAATAGTAGTTGATTATATAGTAACTGTCGGTTAAGTGGCTAAAAGGTGTAATGTAAAAATAGATTACTCGACACCTTGAGCTTTATGCTAATAAATTTTAAACCTTTAAAATATGCCAAAAGCATCTAATGCTGCGTTATTGTTCGCAATTAAACCATCCAAACGCTTAAAAAGGCTGGTTATTATTGTTCATGCACTGGCATTGCTTGCCAGTATGGCTAATGCGTTGGTTTTTTCTGTTAAAATTAGTTTATGGGTGTTAATTGGTTTACATTATCGGTTTACCGGCAGGCGCTTAACCGCAAAAAAAGTCACTGTTAAATATTCGGAGTCGTTGGGTTGGGAGTTGTCTGAAGGGGTTGGTTTTGCTTCGATTGAAATTTTGAAATCAACTGTCATTACAACTTTTGCACTCTTTTTACATTATAAATACTCCTCTCAATCTCGACTCGGGATGTCCGGACATAAAAAAACACTACTTGTTTCAAATGATGCGTTGACTGATAAGGATTATCGACATCTTATCGTTAAATTGAAAACGACCGCAATAAAATAGGCGAAAATCAAGTCGTCTCTGATAAGATATACAAATATAAAAAAAAGCAGATACGGTTCGATAGATAAAGATTTGTATCGATCTGTAATTGCAGTTATCTTAAACGCCATTAAAATAAAATAATAAGGAGAAATCGGATGTCAAAAAGTCAAAATTTGCAGGACAATTTTCTAAATACGCTTAGAAAGGAACATACGCCGGTATCGATTTTTCTTGTTAATGGCATAAAATTACAAGGAAAAGTAGACTCATTTGATCAGTATGTCATTATGCTAAAAAATACGATCAGTCAGATGGTTTATAAACATGCCATATCAACGATAGTGCCCAGTAAGTCAGTAAAGATTATGCGCGATGACGAAGTTGTCAGTGGCGAGTGAGAAAATTCTACGGGCTAAATAGTGTTTTTATAGACTTATTGATGGAGTATTTTATTGTTTGATCGACCCGATTCCTCTGGTGAGCGTGCAGTACTCGTTCACCTAACTTTTCGTTCCGGGCAGGAAGATCTTTTAGAATTAAAAGAATTAGCCAAGTCAGCTGGAACAGATCCTGTTTATGTCATTACTGGCAGTCGCAAACGCCCCGACTCAAAATATTATGTCGGCAAAGGCAAGCTTGAAGAACTTAAAGCAGCGGTAGAAACCTACGCGGCCGATGTTGTTTTATTTAATCATCCGCTTGCACCCAGTCAGGAAAGAAATCTTGAAGGTGCTTTGGGTGTTCGGGTAGTGGACAGAAATGGTCTGATTCTGGATATATTTGCCCAACGGGCACAATCTTTTGAAGGTAAGTTACAGGTTGAGCTGGCACAATTAAAGCACTTGTCAACCCGGCTGGTAAGAGGTTGGACGCATTTGGAGCGCCAAAAAGGCGGTATTGGTCTGCGCGGACCCGGTGAAACCCAGCTAGAAACGGATAGACGGCTTTTGAGTTTGCGTATCAAGCAGATTCAGCAGCGTTTGGATAAGGTCGATAAACAGCGGCATCAAGGTCGTAGCAAACGAAAAAAAGCCGAAGTTTCATCGGTTTCTTTGGTGGGTTACACCAATGCGGGTAAGTCTACCTTATTCAATACGTTGACGGGTGCGGATATTTACACCGCAGATCAACTGTTTGCTACTTTAGACCCGACCTTGCGAAGTTGTCAGTTGCCTAATAGCAGCGAAATTGTCTTGGCTGATACCGTTGGGTTTATCCGTCATTTACCACATGAATTGGTCGCGGCATTTAAATCGACTTTGCAGGAAGCCAGTGAAGCTGATTTATTGCTGCA
>CAIQND010000762.1 GCA_903873045.1 uncultured Methylococcaceae bacterium
CAAAACCTTGATCCGGCCAGTTTAGGTGGCTTGATTGATTTGGTGGGTAATATTGCCCTGGGGGATGCCAAAGCCCGTAGCGCGGATGTATTAGGCCATGTGTTTGAATATTTTCTCGGTGAATTTGCACTGGCCGAAGGCAAACAAGGCGGGCAGTTTTACACGCCACGCAGTATTGTTGAGTTATTGGTCAACATGCTGGAGCCCTATAAAGGCCGGGTGTTTGATCCGTGTTGTGGTTCCGGTGGTATGTTTGTGCAATCGGAAAAATTCATTGCAGAACATCAGGGACGCATCAACGATATTTCCATTTACGGGCAAGAAAGTAATCAGACCACTTGGCGCTTGGCGAAAATGAACCTTGCCATTCGTGGCATTGATAGTTCACAAGTAAAATGGAATAACGAAGGCTCGTTTTTAAACGATGCCCACAAAGACTTAAAAGCCGATTACATCATCGCCAACCCGCCGTTTAATGTTAGCGACTGGAGCGGTGAGTTATTACGCAGTGATGGCCGCTGGCAATATGGTACACCACCCGCAGGTAACGCCAACTTTGCCTGGCTACAACACTTTGCCTACCATTTGTCTCCGACGGGTCAAGCCGGTGTTGTGCTGTCAAAGGGCGCATTAACTTCCAAAACCAGTGGTGAAGGCGATATCCGCAAAGCCCTGATCGAAGATGGCAACCTGATTGACTGTATTGTTAATCTGCCCGCAAAACTTTTTTTAAACACCCAAATTCCTGCGGCCTTGTGGTTTATGAATCGTAACCGTAGGGGCGGAGTTCACTCCCACCCGAATGAGATTCTGTTTATCGATGCGCGTAATTTGGGGCATTTAATCAACCGCCGTACCCGTGAATTATCAGAACAAGATATTCAGCAAATCGCTAATACCTACCACAACTGGCGTAACCCTGACGGCAACTACGAAGACATCAAAGGCTTTTGTTGTTCAGCACCCATTGAGCGCGTTAAAGAACTCGACACGGTACTAACTCCCGGTCGTTATGTCGGCTTGCCAGATGATGAAGATGACTTTGATTTTAAAGAACGATTTACAGCGTTAAAATCCGAATTTGCAGCACAATTGCTTGAAGAAGCTGAATTGAATCGGGAGATTATAGAGAATTTGGCAAGAGTGGTGTTATGACTGACAGCCTCATTAAAACCGACGATTACAAAGCCTTTGTTCAGGGCATCAAACAGCAGGTGCAAAGCGTACAAATCAAAGCAGCGATTATGGTTAATCAAGCCTTATTACAGCTTTATTGGGATTTAGCTGAGCGTATTGTTACTCAACAGCAAACTACAGCATGGGGAGATGGTTTTTTATTACAACTGAGCCGTGATTTACAGGCTGAGTTTCCTGATATGAAAGGCTTTTCCAAAAGAAATTTAGAGCTAATGCGCCAATGGTACCGGTTTTGGTCAGAGCAACCCGCAATTGCGAAACAACTTGTTGCGCAAATTCCTTGGGGACACAATCTCGTCATTCTCAATAAAATTAAAAATCCGAATGAAGCGGTATTTTATGTGCAGAAAACCCTACAAAACAACTGGTCTCGGGTAGTTTTAACGCATCAAATCGAAAGCAATCTTTATCAGCGGCAAGGTAAAGCCATCAGCAATTTTCAAACAACCTTACCCGCGCCGCAATCCGATTTAGCCAGTGAAACCTTAAAGGATCCCTACATTTTTGATTTTCTATCACTCACCGAAAAGCACAATGAAAAAGAACTGGAAGCGGCGTTAGTTGCTCAGGTGACGCGTTTATTGCTGGAATTGGGGGTGGGTTTCTCTTATCTGGGACGGCAATATAAACTCGACATTTCAGGAGACGAATTTTTTATTGATTTGTTGTTTTATCATGTCAAATTGCATTGCTATGTCGTAGTGGAGCTGAAAACGGTTAAGTTCAAACCTGAGTTTATCGGTCAATTGAATTTTTATGTGTCGGCTGTAGATGGGGTTTTAAAATCAGAATCTGATAATGCCACGATTGGTATTCTGATTTGTAAATCAAAAAATGTGACTGTTGTTGAATATGCGTTAAAAGATATTCAGAAGCCTATTGGCGTAAGTGAATATATTATTACTCAAAGTTTGCCCGATGAATTTAAATCTTCTTTGCCAAGTATTGAAGCGATTGAAGCAGAATTGAATGATGGGTTGAGTTTGGCGAGGATTGAATTATGATTGACAATTTTAAAAATATATGCGGCATTATAAAGGCAGAGTGTAGTGTTAGCCTTGAAGAAATGGATGAAGCTATTGCGCAATGCGCAGTAGAACGATTCAATAATACGGTTGAAAGTTTTCGTAATCCTGAGTTGATTGATGAGGAAAACTCCGAATGGACAGCGGCAATGTTTAGCGAGGCGAAAACAGAGGCTGAATTGTTTCCACATTTAATCAAACCTGCGAGCAGTCAAAAAGTTATTGCAACGATTGAGTATGACGCTGATATTATCTCGGCTTTTCGGGCGGCTGGCAATAATTGGCAAGTGCGGATGAATGAGGCGTTGCGGGAGTGGTTACAGGAACATGCGTTATGACTGCAAGGATTGAGTTATGAGTAAGTGGAAGGAGTGTGAATTAGGCGATGTTGTAGAAATAAAATATGGGAAAGACCACAAGGCATTGTTAGAAGGAACAATTCCTGTTTATGGTACTGGCGGAATAATGAGATATGCTGAAAAAGCAATTTCTTGTGAAGAATCAATATTAATTCCGAGAAAAGGAAGTCTAAACAATATCTACCACATAAAAGAGCCTTTTTGGACTGTCGATACGCTATTTTGGACAAAGATAAATCATAAAGAAGTTTTTGCTAAATATCTTTTTTATCAACTAACTACGATAGATTTTACAGCCATGAATGTCGGCTCTGCTGTGCCGAGCTTAACTGTCGGTGTATTGAATGAGATAGATATTACGCTCCCATCTCTTCCAGAACAAAAAGCCATTGCCGCCGTTCTCAGTAGTTTAGACGACAAAATAGACCTACTGCACCGCCAAAATAAAACATTGGAAGCGATGGCAGAAACGCTGTTCCGGCAGTGGTTTGTGGTTGAGGCGAAGAAGGATTGGGATGAAAAATCTCTAGGTGAATTATTAACAATTACATCAAGTAAGCGGATTTTCTATTCTGAATATGTGCCAACTGGCATTCCATTTTATCGCAGTAAAGAAATTATAGAGCTCCATAATACTGGCAATACCA
>CAIQND010000763.1 GCA_903873045.1 uncultured Methylococcaceae bacterium
GATTCGTCTAATGGGTAAGCTCTTTCGCAGAAATCACCTAACTTCAGCTTCGGATACCCATTCCAGCCATTCAGTCAGAACACACAGCGTCCAGATGGCGCGGGCATGATCCGCCTTGCGTTGGGTATGTTCCTGCAATAGCTCCACGGCAACCCGGCGATTAACGCCGACTTGATCCAGCAGCGGCGAAGATAACCTCGATTTTGCCCATTCATAAAGCGGTTCGCGCAACCAACTGCTCAACGGTACAGAAAGCCCGCGTTTTTTGCGATGCACTATATCCGCAGGCAGGTAGCGCAGCGCGTACTGCTTTAAAAAAACTTTGGTTTGCAAGCGGTTAATGCGCTCTTTTTCCGGAAGAGTTGCGGCAAATTCCATAACTTCCTGATCAAGAAACGGTGCGCGTAGCTCCAAGGCCGACTTCATGCTGGCACGGTCTGCCTTGGTCAATAAACCTTCCGCCAGCGACGTTTCCAAATCATGCTGTTGCAGCCGATCCAGCATTTCTGTTGATAAGTAATTGGGCCGGGTAAGCAAGGGCGGCGTTACTCCGAGCCGGTTTAAAATCGCCGGTGAAATGCAGGATGTCCAGAGTATGTGGCGACCCAGAAAATCCAGTTCGTCGCCCTGAATAAAGCGTTTAAGCAGGAAAGGGATGGTGACTTTCTTGTCACTGGTCGGCCAGCTTTCTACCGCACGTCGAACCAGTGCCCTGACCGAGCCTGGCAGTCGTGCATAATAACCGGCGAGATTTGCCCCAAAGTAAGTCGGATAGCCGCCAAAAAGTTCATCAGCACCTTCGCCAACCAGCGCTACGCGTACATCTTGGGCGGCACGTCTCGCCAAAAGAGCACTAGGTACCCAGGCCGGGTCGGCCAACGGCTCGCCAACCTGCCGAACGAGTTTGGCGATAGTGGGCGGGAAATCTTCGGGGCGCACCCAAACGGGTACAAACTCGACACCCAGTGTGTTGGCGACTTGCTCGGCATAGTGTCCTTCGTCGTATGAGGCTTCAGTGAAGCGAAGGCTGTAGGCTTTCAGGTTTTTTTCCGGACGGATGGAACGGGTGACTGCCGTAATTAAAGAAGAATCAAGTCCACCGCTTAAAAACAGGCCAAAGTCGACATCAACTTCGCTTTGTTTGCGCACTGATTCCCGAAAAATATCATCGAAGGCATCCAATGAACCGGGTTGTTTGATCGTGTTAACGGCATTCCAGCACCAGTAATGTCTGCGTTGAATACCCGAGGCATCCAGGGTGAGTATTTCGCCAGGCAACACTTTTTGAATGTTTTTAAACGGCGATTCAGGCGCGACAAAAAAACCGGCTTGCAGGTAACTGTGAACCGCGTTTGGGCTGATGGAAAAGTCATGTTTACCGGGCGATACCAAGGCAGCTATCAGTGAAGCAAAAGCCACGATACCGTCGTTGGTTGAGTAAAAAAGCGGGCGTTCACCAGCCCGATCACGGGCCAGCAACAGCTTTTTGGTACGGGGGTCCCAGATCGCGATGGCAAAGGCTCCCTTGAGCCGTTCCACAAAGGCATCGCCCAGTTCAAGGTACATTGCAGGAATAACGGCAACATCGGTGCTCTGCTCAACCATGCGTCCGCGTTCAAGCAACCATTCGCGTAGTTCAAGGTGGTTATCAATCTCGCCATTACAGGCCATCATGACGCCGCTGTCCGGGTCAATAATCGGCTGCTTGCCGTCGCTTAAACCGCGAATGGCCAGTCGGGTCATTCCAAAAACGGCGGATTGATCGCCGTCAATTCCGGTATCATCGGGGCCGCGATGCATCAACGCGTCAATCATCTGGTTAACTTGCTGGGGTATGGATTCGTCTTTCACCATTCCGTCGGGTAATACTAAACCACAAATGCCGCACATATCAGTTCCCTGTTGGCGTCGGCAGTAAGATTACCGAATATTTAGAATTTAAATCGACTACTTCAACGCCCTGTTCCTGCGCCATTGCTTTAAGCGTCGTTAAGTGGTTTTTATCAGCAAGCAGGTAGACCGGGTGCTGTCGGGTAGCCAGCCAATCATGCGCTTGCGCTATCGGTACGATACCTTCAGGCCAGGGTTTGCCGGAAGCCAGCGTGAATTTGACATAATTGCTGGTCAGTTCATCGCCCTCACGACTTAAAACAGTCACCAGACGCTTGAGATAAAAAGGCAGCCCGTTGGGCAGGCACTCCATGCAAACCAGTTCGGCATCAGGCGGTAACGTGGTCGATATTTTTTCTGCCAGGCTACGCGCAGCACGGGTTTGCGCAAAAAGATCCAAGACTTCAAAATTAACGGTCATCAACAGTAGTGGAAAGCTGATAAAGGCAGCAAATATCAAGCGTGTATTTCGGCTCCAAAGGGCACACATCGAAAGCAGTGCGATGACTCCAAACGATAAAGCCATGGGCAAAATCGTGGGTATAAAAGGATCAAAGAGCTCTTGTTTAGACGGGATTCTGCTTTTGAGCAGCTCTGGATCAGCGGCAATAAATGCCAGCACGACCGCCATCAAGATACTTAACAGCAGTAATGGTACGGTGGCATGCCATAAAATGCGTGCGGCCCGTCCGTTATTGTTATTGAGTGCCCTGGCAAAAACACGCGCTGTAAGAACGCCAAGCGCCAATACGGCGGTGAGTATGTAACCGGGTAATTTCGATTGGGAAATCGAGAAAAAACACACGACAACAACCGCCCATATAATAAACAGACGATCAGCGCGAGACCAGCTTTGCCTTTTTTGCCAGGCGGCAACAATGGACTCCGGCAGCAGGAAGCTCCAGGCAAAAAAGGTACCCAAAATAATGGGTGCATAGTAATAAAAGGGCGCGGTGCGATGAAATTCAGTAGTGGTAAAGCGGGCAACGGATTCCCTCATAATGCCGTAATAAGGAAAGTCGGGGCGAAGAATTGACAGGCCAACAAACCAGGGCAGTACAACGGCAAAAAAAACCAGCCAATTACGCAGGGCAAAGGCACGCTTCATGACACTCAGTCGACCCTCAAAGCCGTTAAAGATGGCAATCACCAGCGTGGGAATAATAAAACCCAC
>CAIQND010000764.1 GCA_903873045.1 uncultured Methylococcaceae bacterium
ATATTTCTAGTCTGTAGCGCCCCGTAAAATTCGTTCACCCCAATTTTCAACGGTAGAATCAGGGTTTGAGGGGGGTAGATTTTGATGAAATGCGTTTTTTACAAATTTCCACCCCAGAATTAAAGCTAATAATTACAATATTTTAGAATGATAAAATAATTTGTTAAAAATAAATTATCTTATTAATCAAGGTGTTATTTTACAGCGCAAATGGCTCAAATGGGCAGATCTATCGTGGGAGCGATGCCTACGTCGCGACTAACGTTTCAAATCGCGACGTAGGCATCGCTCCCACTCAGTCTGCTACCCACTTAGTCGAAAAGCGACATTAGACTTTGCTTGTTCACAAGCAGAGAATACACACCTAATAACAGAGCCTATTCCCTATTCATACTGTCCCGTCTAAAGTTGGTAGCCTAAAATTTTATTTAAAATTTTTACATAGGAAAATAATAGACTATTTCAACATTCCCGCATTTAATCCTACTTAACGCTTGCATCAATACTGCTGTTAATGCCGTTTTTAAGTTTTATAGAAAAAACGACAAGACAAGCCTTGTCGCCCATTTAGCGGCCCCTGCTACCTACTAAGGAATACGCACGAAATAACTTAGACATCTTGCTCCCTCTCCCTTCGGGAGAGGGTTGGGGTGAGGGGATATAAATGGTCAAGTTATTTCATGCGCGTTCCTAAGGCGGGACGGTTTAAGGTTAAGCCACTCGCTTCGACTCCGCTCAGCGAACGGTCTCTTTTGATACTTTATCATTAAGGCGATATCCAAGAATAAATATACCCAAGTGGCGCAGGATTTTTGTTTATTTTCAAGGCGAAAAAATAGGCGCGTAGCTGGGCTACGTAACTATTTTCACAACGCAGAAAATAAATAAAAAAACCAGTGAATTGGGTATATTTTCACAGGAAACCAGCTAAGTTAACCGTATTGACGTTTAAGCCTTTTTGCTTGTCCCAGCTTAGTTGGTAGCTGCGCCCTTATTCAGACAAAGAAAAACCCACTTTTATAGTCACTTGCCAATGCGCAACCTTGCCATCAATGATATGTCCACGGGTTTCAACCACTTCAAACCAGCGCATGTCCCGGATAGTTTCCGCTGCTTTGCTGATAGCATTTTCAATAGCTTCCTGGATGCCAACCGTTGATGAACCGGTTAATTCTATTTTTTTGTAAATATGATCAGGCATGAGATGTTCTCGATGAATATAAATGATTAAGTTCCTGCAAGCGTTCCGGAGTACCAATATCCATCCAGAACCCTGCAAATTTTTGCCCTGAAACACGCCGGCTTGACATGGCCTGGCGTAACAAAGGGCCTAGCTTACTGCTTCCAGCGGGAATATTGCTGAACAGCTCGGGACGGTATAAGCCGATACCGCTAAACGTAAATTTCTCTGCATCCTTTTCAGTCACTTTTCCGGCATCATCCAAGCCAAAATCTCCCTGAGGATGATGCGCAGGATTATCAACCAGCACTAAATGGGCTAAATCAACCGTCTGGTTTTTGAGTTCGGCAAAAGGAAAATCTGTCGCGACATCACCATTAACTACCAAAAAAACGGCATCACCCAATAAAGGCAAGGCATTAATGATACCGCCCGCCGTTTCCAGTCCCTGTTCGCCTTCGGGTGAATAATGAATAGTTGCGCCATACTGCTGACCGCCGCCCAAGTGCTGTTCTATCTGCTGACCCAAATGCGCATGATTAATGATAATGTCGTTAAATCCCGCCGCAACCAGTTGCTTAATGGTATATTCAATGATTGTCTTTCCTGCCACCGGGAGAAGCGGCTTGGGTGTGTGATCGGTTAAGGGGCGCATTCGTTCGCCTCGCCCTGCGGCTAAAATCATCACTTTCATGGCGTTATCAATACCTGTCTACCACTCTCTTTCTGAGTTAAATCAGTTAACTGAGAAAGCGCAGGTAAAACTTGAGCTTGCAGAAAATCACTGAACCCGGTCAGTTCCGGATAGGCTTTGCAGATTGTCGTCACGTAATTCAGGGTGCGCGGAATATCATGTAAATATCCGGATTTACCATCCCTTAGATGTAACCTTGAAAAAATGCCAATCGCTTTGAGGTGGCGCTGCATGCCCATTAAATCAAACCAGCGTTTAAAACAGGCAGGCGAACAAGTGATGATTTTTGCCTGCAAAAGCCGCTGATAATAGCGCTCCCTCCACAAGTCAACCTGTTGCGCTGGCCAAGCGATATAACAATCCCGCAATAACGACACCAGATCATAAGTAATCGGGCCAATAACGGCATCCTGAAAGTCGATAACACCAGGCGAATCGTCATTTAAAACCATCAGATTGCGCGAATGGTAATCTCGATGAACACAGGTAACGGATTGCTCCACGGCTGAATCAACCAAAATAGTGCATACCGCCTCCCAAAGTGAGGCAGGAATCTGAATATCCAGCCATTGATTTAAAAACCACTCTTCAAAGATACCCAGTTCGCGCAGTAAAAGTGGCTCGTTATAAAGGGGTAAAGTACCGTCTTGTATAGACGTATTGGACTGTAGTTTAAAGAGTGCATCAAAAGCGCTTTGATACAGCTCGGTGGCGCTATCTGAATTAAGCCGATCCAAAAAACACGTCGAACCAAAATCTTCCAGCAGCAAAAATCCGTCCGTGAGGTTTTTTTGAAAAATAACGGGAACATTTACCTGAGAACCTGCCAATAAGGCGGCAACCCTTATAAACGGTTCAATATTTTCTTTTTCCGGCGGTGCATCCATAACAATAAATTGCCCTTCTACTGCCTTGATTCTAAAGTAACGTCGAAAACTGGCATCACTGGAGGCAAGTTCGCAAGAAGCAATGGTCAGTAACAGATCATTCTCAAGCCAATCGAGCATGGATATTTTTCTTAAGTTGTCTAGCATCATGATGTTTGGGTTAGATTAGTTATAAAGCTGAGGTGAATTAAGGTAAAATGCCTGTAAAGCATTCTATTCGATTTACGATCCATAACGCTACTAAACTTATGCCGCCTATGCTTCGCCGTTTATTTATACTATTTTTACCTTCCTTAACTGCATCTGTCAGCTATGCCAATGAAGCATCGTGGAATTGCGAGCAAAATAAAGACAGCAAAGAATGGATTTGTGTCGGTGACAAAAAACCAGCCGTTAAAACCAGTGCGGTAACGTTACCCGTTACGCCAGAACCTGCCAAGGCTGCGCAGCCTAATTTAAATGAGCCCATTGAAAACGAGCCTCTAATTGAAGCACAGCCTGCTCAACCGGTTAGCGCAGATCCCGTTCGCGTAACCCCACCGGTTACGGCTAAATCAGTTGAACATAGTTCAGCCACCCAACCCACATCCGCCCAAGTGACTCCGCCCGTTATTACTGAGGCCGTTAAAAGCACTCAACCGCTATTATCAGCATCCCCAAAAACAACGGTTGATAGCCATAACATTCCCGACCAAGAAGTTAAAAACACAGGTTGGAACTGCGGTGCCAATAAAGCAACTGAAAGCTGGAATTGTCAGTCAATGGGCCCCAATACTGAAAGCAATGCCGAAACTGCGGCTGCCGAATCTCCCATGATGCGGCTACTATCGCCCGCGTTTGATCGACAACAGGAACAAACCTTTAAGACGCTAACCTCACAACTCCCTTACGATCCCTGGGAAAACTGCAATATGCAGCGCGGCACAAAACGTGATTTTGTCTCGCAGACCGATAAAAGAGAAACCTCGCCGATGGACATCAAATCTAATTATGCCGAAGTTTTCGATGGTGAAATCAGAAATTTTGTTGGTAATGTCAAGATGTCCAGAGCCGATCAGCAATCATCCTCTAACACCGCTAATTATGATAGTGTTTCACAAGTGATGGATATGCACGGCAATGTCTATTACCGCGAAGATGCTCTGGCGTTGCACAGCGAAACAGCCATGCTCAACCTGGCTTCTGACCAAGCCAAACTAAGAAATGTGCAGTTTATTGCATCCGAGACGCCCTTAAGAGGCATGGCAAAATCGTATAATCGGCAAAGTAAAACCTTGTCGCAATACAAAGATGTAGCTTATACCAGTTGTCGTCCCGGCAATCAGGACTGGGTTATTCACACGCCTGAATTAAAAATGAATAAAACCACCGGCAAAGGAACAGCTAAAAATGCCTGGATGGAATTTAAAGGTGCGCCGGTGTTTTACACACCTTATATATCCTTTCCTATTGATAATAGACGGCTTTCCGGTTTTCTTGCGCCCTCATTTGGTTCTACCAAGTACGGCGGATTTCGTATGGCGGCACCTTATTACTGGAATATTGCCCCTAATTATGACGCGACCTTAATCCCGCGAGAGTTGACCACAAGAGGCCCTTTATTGGCCAGTAAATTCCGTTATCTAACCGAGCAATCAAGCGGTAATGTGGCGTTCGAGTTTATGCCGCATGATAGCGTTCTTAACACCACACGCTATTTGGGCTCGATCAAGAACAGCTCACGAATTACGCCTCATATCAGTTCAAA
>CAIQND010000765.1 GCA_903873045.1 uncultured Methylococcaceae bacterium
CCATACACATTATCAATACGCCCAACCGGTGGCCAGTATTTATCATCATGCTGATTATTATCCGGGAAAAAAGCCTGTTGTTTGGAGTAAGGCAGCGTCCATTCTTCCAGTAATAACCGATGGGTATGCGGCGCATTGTGTAACAGGTTATTTTCAGCATCCGCATCCCCCTCTTCAATGGCTTTAATTTCCAGACGTATGGCGATCAGCGCATCGCAAAAACGATCAATCTCGGCTTTGTTCTCGCTTTCCGTAGGCTCTATCATCAAGGTGTCGGCCACCGGAAACGACACGGTAGGCGCATGAAAACCATAATCTATCAAGCGTTTGGCGATGTCTTCCACGGTGATGCCGCAGGATTTTTTAAACGCATGGCAATCGATAATACATTCATGGGCAACCCAACCGTTTTTGCCGGTATATAAAATCGGATAAAAAGGTGCCAAGCGTTTCGCAATATAATTAGCGTTTAAAATGGCGGTCAAGGTGGCGCGTTTTAAACCGGCGGCTCCCATCATGGCGATATAAGCCCAAGAAATGGTGTATAAACTGGCCGATCCCCACGGTGCAGCGGACACGGTTCCGATGGTGCCGTGCACGCCTTTGGCCGGATTGATGCCGTCAACCACCGGATGATCAGGCAAAAAAGCGGCTAAATGTGCACCTACACCAATCGGGCCAACACCGGGGCCGCCACCGCCATGCGGAATACAAAAAGTTTTATGCAGATTAAGATGGGCGACATCCGCACCTATTTTTCCAGGACGACTTAAACCGACCAACGCATTAAAATTGGCACCGTCCAGATAAACCTGTCCGCCATGCTGATGCACAAGATCACAAATCTCTCTGAACGACTCTTCATAAACGCCGTGGGTCGATGGATAGGTAATCATTAAAGCGGCCAGCGTATTATGATATTCTGCCAGTTTTTCCCGCAAATCAGCCAAGCTGACATTGCCGTTTTCATCACAAGCCACCACCACCACTTTAAGACCCGCCAGCGTTGCACTGGCCGGATTGGTGCCATGCGCAGAAGCCGGTATCAGGCAAATAGTGCGCTGCGACTGACCTGATACTTCATGATATTTGCGAATGACCAACAGGCCGGTATATTCGCCTTGAGAACCGGCGTTGGGTTGCAGTGAAAAAGCCGCAAAGCCGGTCAAATCACACAACATATCCTCCAGTTCCGCAAACATTTGTTGATAGCCATGCGTCTGGTAAAGCGGTGCGAAGGGGTGCAGGCCGTTCAATTCATGATAGGAAATCGTTTGCATTTCGGTCGCGGCATTGAGCTTCATCGTGCAGGAACCCAACGGTATCATGGAACGGTCCAGCGCAATATCGCGCCTGGCGAGTCGGCGCATATAACGCATCATTTCAGTTTCTGAATGATAGCGATCAAACACCGGGTGTTGCAAAATTTTATCGTTGCGCAATAACCGTTCAGGGATACATTCGGTGATGCTGGCATCGAGCTTGTTAATATCTGGAAGCCCAGCGGTAGCGGAGGCAAAAACTTGCCAGACGGCTCTTAAATTTTTTCGTGTGGTGGTTTCATCTAACGAAACACCTAAGTGGTCTGCATCAATGATTCGCAAATTGATAGTCGCTTCGTCGGCGTTTGCGGCAAAACGTTTGGCTCGATTAGGTACATAAATCACCAGCGTATCAAAATAACATTCACTGATAACCGTATGCCCCAACTGTGTTAATCCTGCTGCCAAAATTTGCGCATAGCGATGCACACGGCCGGCAATCTGGCGCAGACCTTCGGAACCATGATAAACCGCATAAAATCCGGCAATAACAGCCAGCAAAACCTGCGAAGTGCAAATGTTGCTGGTCGCTTTATCCCGGCGGATGTGTTGTTCGCGGGTTTGCAACGCCATCCGTAGCGCAACTTGTCCGTGACTGTCTTTGGATACACCAATAAGGCGGCCTGGAATGGTGCGTTTATAGTCATCTTTAGTGGCAAAAAATGCCGCATGAGGGCCGCCATAACCCATCGGCACACCAAAGCGCTGAGCACTGCCGACGACAATATCAACACCAAAAGCAGCAGGCGGTTTTAACAGCACCAGACTTAATAAGTCCGCCGCCACCGTAATCAGCGCACCTTTGTCATGAGCGATTGCGGTGATGTGGCTGAGGTCTTTTATTTCACCTTTAGAGCCAGGATATTGCACAATCAGGGCAAAAAATTCCTGTTGTTCCAGGTCATGAAAAGAGTCAGTAACGATAACCTTATAACCTAAGGAGTGGGCGCGGGTTTTAACAACAGCTATCGTTTGTGGGTGGCAATTCTGATCGATAACCACGTTATTGGACAAACTTTTGGATAAGCGCCGCGACATTGTCATAGCTTCTGCCGCCGCTGTCGCTTCATCAAGCAGCGAAGCATTGGCCAGTTCCATGCCGGTTAAATCAATAATCACTTGCTGAAAATTTAACAACGCTTCCAGCCGTCCCTGACTAACCTCGGCTTGATAGGGCGTGTAAGCCGTGTACCAGCCAGGATTTTCCAACACATTACGTTTAATGACTGCTGGCATCACGGTGTCGTAATAACCCATGCCAATCATTGACGTAAATACTTTATTACGGCCGCGCATTTGCCTAAGATGCTTGATAACCGCTCGCTCACTGATGGTTTCGGTCAGTTTTAAGGGTTCATGATTAAGAATATTGGCAGGAATTGCTTGCGTAATAATATCTTCCAGATCGGTTAAGCCGAGTTCAGCAAGCATTTCTTGGGTTTGCTGTTGATTAGGGCCAATGTGACGGTAGATAAAATTACCACGCATTTCCAGTTGTTCCAAACCAGCACGAGTTATTGGCATACAGATTACCTAAGGTAACGATGTGGAATAAAAGGGAGGTTGGTTACGGTAACCGCAACTTTTCGATTTCGCACCAAGGCGTGTAAAGTATTACCCGGACAGGCAACGTTGCGCTCAAGCAATGCCATGGCAATCGGTTTATTTAAGCTGGGAGAAAAGCTGCCGCTAGTCACATAACCCACTACCTTGTCTTCATTATTGACAACAGCACTGCCTTCCCGGACGGGTACTTTACTTTCAACCAGTAATCCTGCACGGATTTTTTCGGGACTCTGTTGCAACTGATGTAAGATTTTATCTGCGCCGGGAAATTGGTCATGACCTTTTTTAAACAGCCATTGCAAGCCTACCTCCACTGGCGTGATGGCTTCAGTCAGTTCGTGTCCATAAAGACACAAACCGGCCTCCAGACGTAATGTGTCTCTGGCACCCAGACCCATCGCTTCAACTTCCTTTTCTGCAAGTAACAGCTTGGCCAGTTGCTGTGCGTATTGATTGGCGACTGAAATTTCAAAACCATCTTCGCCGGTATAGCCACAACGACTGAGGGTGCAAGCTATTCCTTTTATTTCGGTTGCACAGGCCTGCATAAATAATAAATCCGCTGCTTGCTTTGAAAACCGGGCAATAACCGTGGCCGCAGCAGGGCCTTGAAGAGCGAATAAGGCTTGGTCAGGCAATTCTTTAAACGTACAGCGCCCGGATAAATGGCTTTCCAGATACCTAAAATCCTTATCTTTGCAGGCAGCATTCACAACAATCATCAACCCGGAATCAAGGCGGGTAATGATGATATCGTCAATAATGCCGCCCTCGCTATTGGTTAATAGCGTATATTTTTGGGCACCTACTTTAAGGCCGGTAATATCGCTGGGTGTTAGGTGCTCAAGTTCATTGGCCGCATTATCGCCCAAAATCAGACATTGCCCCATGTGGGATATATCAAAAAAACCTGCATGGCTACGGCAATGCAAATGCTCATGAATAATACCCTGGCTATAATGCACCGGCATTTCATAACCGGCAAAAGGCACCATTTTGGCACCCAGTTTAAGATGAAGAGGGTAAAGAGGGGTTTGTTTTAACATGGCTGTATTTATCTCTGCGCAGGAGCAAAATAGTAGTGTAGTGCTAAAAAATGTTAATTCAAACCGGTTAGATCAAATCGGTGACTTTAATTTTAATGAGGATGCGCGTGCATCGACACTTAAGCTAATGGCCTGTCACAACTAAAGCATTATTCAGTCATTTATTTTTGAATAGTCTTTATTTAGGGTGTGGTAGTGTTCTCTGACAATTTAACGACGCTATTGTCATGCTTAAATTCGAATTACAAGA